>DASUFG010000079.1:0-5407 GCA_036274715.1 Agriterribacter sp. | reverse complement strand
TTTTACAATGGGCATAGAAGATGCCATCCAGGCCGCCAGCTTCGTACAATGCAATCAAATTATTGGCGTTCATTACGATACTTTCGGGTATATTAAGATTGACCATGAAAAAGCACAGCGAGCGTTTTCCGGGAAGGGATTAAAGCTGCATTTGTTTCAACCTGGCCAAACCCTCGACATTTAATGACAACAGCAGAAATAATAATTTACATTTGCCATTTGACAAAAGCTGAACAAACAAGGAAAGCATATCAGTAAAACGTTATACGAAAATAACTCATGGCTAGAATAATTGGAATCGCGAATCAGAAAGGCGGAGTAGGCAAAACCACTACTGCTATTAATTTAGCAGCCAGCCTGGCAGTCCTGGAAAAGAAAACTTTGCTGGTAGATGCTGATCCCCAGGCCAATAGCACCACCGGGGTGGGATTTGACCTGCATAACATACAAAAAAGCCTGTACGACTGTATGGTAAACGAAACCCCCGCCAGGGAAGTAGTGTTAAAAACAGCGATCCCCAATTTGGATGTTATTCCCTCGCATATAGACCTGGTAGGCGCAGAAATTGAAATGATCAATTATCCCAACCGGGAAAACGTGCTCAAGTACATTCTTGAACCCATTAGGAGTGATTACGATTTTATTGTGATTGACTGTTCCCCGTCGTTGGGTTTAATTACGGTAAACGCGTTAACCGGGGCTGATAGCGTTGTGGTGCCGGTACAGGCAGAATTTTTTGCGCTGGAAGGCCTGGGGAAACTCTTAAATACCATCAAAATCGTTCAAAGCAGGCTCAACCCCGAATTGGTGATTGAAGGCATTTTAATGACCATGTACGATGGCCGCCTGCGCCTTTGTAACCAGGTGGTGAATGAAGTAAGGCATCATTTTGAGGAAATGGTCTTCGACACTATTATTCATCGTAACACCCGGTTAAGTGAAGCGCCCAGCGTGGGCAAACCGGCCATTTTATATGATGCGGAAAGCAAGGGCTCTATCAATTACCTGAATTTGGCCAAAGAGGTTTTGCAACGCAACAACATGACAAAAATATCACAGGAAGAAAGAATATTAACTCTTGATAATGAGCAGCACACCGAACAATAAAAAAGATGCTTTGGGCAAGGGGATACGCTCCCTGTTGCAGAGCATTGACGCCGACTTAAAAACCACTACTGGTGAGCAACTGAAATCCGGTATTGTTGAGAAGGCTACAACTACGATACGGATCCCTATCAGTCAAATTGAGGTTAACCCTAAGCAACCCCGTCGCGATTTTGGCGAACAGGCTTTGAATGAACTGGCTAAATCCATAGAACTGCACGACCTCATACAACCCTTAACGGTTTCTAAAACAGCGGCAGATAAATACCGCATTATTGCGGGCGAAAGAAGGTGGCGGGCGGCAAAAATCGCGGGATTAAGAGATGTTCCCGTTTATATAAGACTGGCTAACGATCAGCAACTGCTGGAACTGGCACTATTAGAAAACCTGCAGCGTGAAAACCTGAATGCTATTGAAATAGGGTTGAGCTATAAGCGGATGATGGAAGAACTGGAATATACCCAGGAGCAGGTAGCCGAACGTATGGGAAAAGAAAGAAGCACGGTAACTAACTATATCCGTTTGCTAAAATTGCCACCCGATATACAGATAGCGGTGCGAAATAATACGATTAGTATGGGACATGCCCGTGCTATTGTTAACGTAGATACCGTTGATCAGCAACTGTTTATTTTTAACGAGATTAAAAATAAAGGACTTTCGGTTCGCCAAACAGAGGACCTGGTGAGAAAATTATACAAAAACCCGGCTGTTAAAAAATCAATAAAGGCCGGGCTCCCTGCTCCTTTCAAAAAAATCGAAGATAACTTAGCCTCTTATTATGCTACCCGCGTTAAAATGCAGCACAACAAAAAAGGACACGGAGCCATTACCATTGAATATTATTCTATGCAGGAGTTAAATGCGATCCTGGAAAAAATGAATGTGGCGGCGGTTTAATGCAATCAAAGTTATGCTTCAACGGTATATTTTATTCACATGCATCCTTACACTGTCTGCAGCAACCCTTCGTGCGCAAAATGATACCACCGTTACTAAGCAATCCGGGGGAAAAATCAATGACGGAAAAGATACGCTCATTAATGGTTTAGCTGCGCTCCATAAAAAAAAGAGTCCTGCCAGCAAAGCCGCCATGCTTTCTGCCATTTTACCAGGCGCAGGGCAGGCCTACAATAAAAAATACTGGAAAATACCCGTTGTATACGGTGCATTGGCAATTCCGACCTATACTTTTATTTACAACCTGAAATGGTTTAACAGAACCCGGTATGCTTACAATGTTTTAGTGAGAAAGGATACCGCAAATTTTGTAAACGTATATCCTCCACTGCAGCCATTGGTGCAACGTGGCGACGCTTCCGGGCTACAGAATTACCGAAACGACTTCAGAAGAAATGTTGATTATTCAGCGCTTGCTTTTCTCATTCTGTGGGGATTGAACATAGCAGATGCTGCTGTTGACGCACACCTTAAGGACTTTGATATTACCGAAGATCTTAGCCTGCAAATCAAACCCGGTTATATGCCCATATCCAACACCGTGGGATTAGGAATAGTATTAAACATTGGGAAGCAGCACCCCTACCGGCTTCCTGCGGGTCGTTAAATCTTTTTATCTTCGTCGACTGAAATAAATAAAGCACTAATGAAAATAGCATTAATAGGTTATGGAAAAATGGGGCATGCCATTGAAGAAGTCGCCATTCAACGCGGCCATCATATTGTATTAAAAATATCCATCGACAATACGGAGGACAATACGGTTGAAAATATCAGGAAAGCTGATGTAGCCATTGAATTTACAGGACCCGATAGCGCCTTTGAGAATCTCAACAAATGCTTCGACGCGGGGGTACCCGTAGTTTGCGGCTCTACCGGCTGGCTCGGTCATTACGAAGATGCCGCTAAGAACTGCGCGCAAAGTAGCGGTGCATTATTGTACGCAAGTAATTTCAGCATAGGAGTAAATATTTTTTTTGAGGTGAACAAGAAACTGGCGCAGTTAATGGCTGCTCAAAAAGAATACAACGCCAGCATGGAAGAAATACATCACACGCAAAAGAAAGACGCCCCCAGTGGAACAGCCATTACACTGGCAGAACAGATATTGGCTGTTAACCCGTTTAAGCGCCAATGGATCAATACAGAAAGCAAAGCAGCGTCTGACCTTGAAATTATCAGCAAACGAATTGATCCGGCGGCGGGAACGCATAGCATCCGCTACCATTCTGAAACCGATGATATAGAGATCATTCACACCGCCCACAACCGTTCGGGCTTTGCCCTGGGCGCGGTTTTGGCGGCCGAGTTCCTAAACGGCAAAAAAGGAATTTTTACCATGGCGGATGTTTTGGGATTATAATTATGATTGGATTGATTAAATCAATTACATTAGTCAACTAAAACAGTATTACAATTGACCAACAGTAACCTGATAAACTCAAAAAATGCTTTCTAAAAAAACCCAGTATGCTTTTAAAGCGCTGATGTTTATGGCCCAGGTAGAAAAAGAGGGTCCTATACTGATTGCAGAAATAGCCAGAAAGAAAAAGATACCGCTAAAGTTTTTGGAAAATATACTGCTGGAACTAAAACATGCCGGAATACTGGATAGTAAAAAAGGAAAAGGGGGCGGCTATTTTTTTAAGGAACCACCGGCTCAGATACCATTGGCCAAGATCATGCGGCTGCTGGATGGACCCATTGCACTTCTTCCCTGCGTAAGTTTGAATTTTTATGAGCGGTGCAAAAACTGCGATGAAAAAAACTGCGGTTTGCGGGATACACTCATCATGGCCAGAGACGCGATATTGAACATCCTGGAAAATAAAACAGTTGCGGATCTTGTGTAAAAGAATGGGGGCTACTCGTATTTCAACACCCCACCATTCGCGTGAATCCACAATTCCTGCTTTTCTGAGGCTTCCACCCTACCGATCACCTGTGCTTCAATGCCAAAATGATTTGCGGCTTTAATAATAGCGTCTGCTGTCTTTTCTTTGGTATATACTTCCATTCTGCAACCCATATTAAACACCTGGTACATTTCCTGGTCCGGTGCATTGCCCGCTTTTTGAATGATCTCAAAAATTGGCGGTGCGGTAAAAAGATTATCCTTAATAACCCTAACATTTTCGGGCACGTATTTCAGGCATTTGGTTTGCCCGCCCCCACTGCAATGAACAAGCCCATGCACGTCGTCAAAGTATTCATCCAGCAAAATTTTTAAAACCGGAGCGTAAGTGCGTGTGGGAGACAAAAGGAGTTTACCAATGGCATGCTGTTTACCGTCAATAGTAATATTATCGGTAACAGTGTACCCGCCTATATACACTACTTTATCGTTTAAACTGGGTTCAAAAGTTTCCGGGTATTTTACCGCGTATTGCTTATTCAATACATCATGCCTTGCGCTGGTTAAGCCATTACTGCCCAAACCGCTATTGTATTCGGTTTCATACAGGCATTGCCCCGAACTCCCAAACCCTACAATAACATCCCCGGCTCTTATTTTTTCATTGGTAACTAACTTGCGCTTTGCCCACCTGCATGTCATGGTACCATTCACGGCGATCGTTCTTACCACATCACCCACGTCTGCTGTTTCGCCACCCATATAATGAATATGAATGCCATATTTTTTTAACCTGTCGAAAACTTCCTGTGAGCCGTTAATCACCTGTTCCAACACTTCGCCCGGAATGAGTTTTTTATTGCGGTCAATAGTGGAATTAAATGCAATGTTATCATATACGCCCACACAAAGCAGGTCGTCAAGATTCATAATGATGGCGTCCTGGGCAATACCCTTCCATACCGAAATATCACCGGTTTCTTTCCAGTACAGGTAGGCAAGTATACTTTTTGTGCCCGCACCATCGGCATGCATGATATTTACATAATTTTCATCACCGCCCAAAAAATCAGGATACATTTTACAAAACGCTTTTGCGAACAGCCCGGCATCCAGGTTTTTGATGGCTGCGTGCACTTCTTCTTTTTGCGCGGAAACGCCTCTTTCATTATATAAACTCATGATATTATTTTAAACCGCTGCAAAAGTAAATATTCGTGGTTCAATTATCAATTATCTATTAGTTTTGCAACCCAACAACGATGCAACCTGCCTATGTTTTGAATTAAAGATTGTGTTTAAACCTTACGGGCTGGTCAAAACCCGGATTTTATCCTGCAAATACATTATAACATATCAAAACTTCCTGTTTTTCGTAATGCTGTTGTAACCATAGGCACTTTCGACGGCGTGCATAGCGGTCATAAGCTTATTCTTAGCCAGCTTAAAGAAGAAGCCTTGCGCATTTCGGGTGAAACGGTCATCAT
>DASUFG010000078.1:0-7171 GCA_036274715.1 Agriterribacter sp. | reverse complement strand
AGGATTAGACAATATTGTGTTAGACTGGAGCTACTGGAAAGAAGATGCATGGGGGAGCCAGGAATTCGACAAAACACGCTTTCCGGATGCCGCAGGCATGATCAGGAAAATACACGACCAGTATAATGCCCATTTTATGATTTCTGTATGGCCCAAATTTTACGAAGGAATTGATACCTACAAACAATTTGACGATAACCACTGGCTGTACAAACAAAATATCAAAGATCAGCAGCGCGACTGGATAGGCAAAGGCTATGTATCTACATTTTACGATGCTTTTAATGCTGAGGCCCGTAAAGGTTTCTGGAATTTATTGAACACCCGTTTGTACAGCAAAGGCGTTGATGCCTGGTGGCTGGATGCCACTGAGCCCGATATTTTATCGAATGCCACTATTGAAAAACGAAAACAATTAATGGATCCCACCGCGCTGGGCCCGGCTACCCAATACTTTAATGCCTATGCATTGGTTAATGCAAAGGGTATTTATGAAGGCCAGCGTAACACCAACCCCAACCAGAGAGCGTTTATCCTTACCCGCTCGGCTTATGCAGGTATGCAACGTTATGCGGCTGCCACATGGAGCGGTGATATCGCTGCCAGGTTTGACGAACTGGAAAGAGAGATTCCTGCAGGCATTAATTTCTCCCTGTCAGGAATGCCGTACTGGACAACTGATATCGGTGGTTTTTTTGTAGAAGATAAATACGATAAACCCAATCCGCAGGGTGAAGCACTGGAAGAGTGGCGTGAATTGAACACACGCTGGTACCAGTTTGGAGCGTTCTGCCCTTTGTTCCGGTCGCATGGGCAATACCCTTACCGCGAGATATTCAACATTGCGCCCGAAAATCACAGTGCATACAAAAGCACGTTATATTATAACCAGTTGCGTTACCGGCTCATGCCTTATATCTATTCTGCAGCGGGTAATAGCTATCACCAGAATTCCACGATTATGCGTGGCTTGATCATGGACTTTGCCACCGATGCCAATGTTAAAAACATAGCCGACCAGTATATGTTCGGACCCTCATTATTGGTGAATCCTGTACATGCTTACAAAGCCACTACCCGCAAGGTATACCTGCCGGCCGGACAGGGCTGGTATGATTTGTATAGCGGGATATATGCCAATGGTGGCCAGCAAATAACCGCGAATGCCCCTTATGAAAGAATGCCTGTTTTTGTAAGAGAAGGAGCTATCGTTCCCTTTGGGCCGGGATTGCAATATGCGGCTGAAAAACCTGCCGACGACATCACCTTATATGTATACACCGGCAAAGATGCTGCTTTCAACCTGTACGAAGACGAAGGAGTGAATTACAATTATGAAAAAGGAAAATACAGCAATATTCCCATCAGCTACAATGAAGCCAGCAAAACATTAACCATCGGTAAGCGCGAAGGCGAATTTGACGGCATGCTGAAAAGCAGAATGTTCAGGATAGTGTGGATAACGAAAAACAAACCTGCCGCGCTGGACTTTTCAAGACCCGCGGATACCGCGGTATCGTATAACGGAAACGAGCAAACGATCACAATGAATAATAAACAATAACGAGTCATTTTCTTAAACCAAAATTGCATGTATATGAATACAAACAAAACAATGAGAAAGGCGAGGGTACTGCTATGGTCTCTTTTCTCATTACTGCTTATGACGGCATCGTATGCCCAGGATAGCACTACGAAAAAAGTTACCGGAACGGTAAAAGACGATACGGGAAATCCACTTCCCGGTGTAACAATAAGCACAAAAAACGGGAAAGCTGCCACTACTACCAATGCTTTGGGAGTATTTTCCCTGGACGTGCCGAAGGGCACGGAAGTGTTGGTTATAAATTCCTTAGGCATGCTTAGCAAAGATGTTTATATCACTTCCAACAATATTTTGGAAGTAATGCTGGAGCCATCGACCAAAAAACTGGACGAAGTGGTGGTTATCGGGTATGGCACTGGCAAACGTGCGAATCTTACCACAGCGCAAACCACGGTTACGGCAAAAGACATTGAAAAAACAGTGAACACCACCATTGAACAGGCCATACAGGGCAGGTCGGCGGGTGTTTACATTACACAGAACTCCGGGCAACCCGGTGGAGGCATCTCGGTTAACATCCGCGGTGTAAATTCTATCAATGGCACCAATGAACCCTTGTACGTAGTGGATGGAGTTCAAATCCCGGGGGAATCCGTTGCCTTTGGTGCGCAAAGTTCATCAAACCCACTGGCTGGTTTAAACCCATCCGATATACAGGACATACAGGTACTGCAAGGTCCTTCCGCCACTGCTATCTATGGCTCAAGAGCAACCAACGGTGTAATCTTAATCACCACCAAACGCGGTAAATCCGGCAGAGCGCAATTAACGTATGGTTTTCAATATGGTTTGCAACTCCCTCCCGCCCCTCTTGACGTGATGAACTTACCGGAGTATGCACAAATGGTGAAAGAGTTTCATGCTATTGCCGGCGGAGAAACACCAGCCGAATTTTTAGATCCCTCCTTACTGGGTGAGGGAACCGATTGGCAGCACGAACTGTTTAAACCAGCACCCATGAGCAAGCATTCCCTGAGCATGAGTGGTGGAAATGACAAAACCACCTACTACATGTCGGGTGAATACCTGAATCAAAAAGGCGTGGCCCTGGGTTCAGGATTTAAAAGATATTCCTTCAGGGTGAACCTCGATAACAAACCTACCGATTGGTTAACGATTGGCACTAACCTCAATTTTAACCAAACCAACGAAAAGCTTACCACGAGCCAGGAAAACGTGATCTCCAATGCATTACAGAATACACCACAGATACCGGTTAAAAACCTGGATGGAACATGGGGCGGCGGTGACCTTACCAACGGCGCCAATCAATTTGCCCCGGTAAACCCGATCGCCATTGCCAATTTAACCACCAATAACAATGTAAGAAGGCAAATACTGGGTGGGTTGAACCTGGGCGCAAAAATTACAAAGGATCTGACCTTCAGAACTTCGCTTAACGCCAACGTATTGTATGCGAATTCAGAATATTATTTACCTACCTATTCCATTGGATGGGCAATTAACCCAACCGCCACTTTAACCAATGGCTCGGGTGTAAACACCTACTGGAACTGGAATCAACTGTTTGAGTATAACAGGAATTTTGGTAAACATGGCATCAACGCAATGATCAGCCATGAGTCGCAGGCCTCTACCTGGAAAAATACCAGCGCTTCCAGGACCGGGTTTTTGACCAACGATATTTTAGACCTGGCGGCGGGCGATGAAACCACTTCAGGCACCTCAGGCGGTTCAGGCGAATGGGCTATGGAATCTTACCTGGGAAGGCTCAATTATAATTTCGACAACCGCTACATATTGGTAGGGACCATCAGGAGAGATGGTTCGGCAAATTTTGGACCCGATAACAAATGGGGTACTTTCCCATCCTTATCAGCCGCATGGAGGGTTTCGCAGGAATCCTTTTTCGATGTGTCTTTTATCAGCGAACTTAAACTACGGTTCGAAACCGGTACAACCGGTAACCAGGGTGGCGGCGGATATATTTATTCACCCATGAGCACCGGCGCTACACCAACCGGAACAGGTTTCTTACCCAGCCGCTATAAAAATCCAGGATTGCAGTGGGAAGAAACCAGTACCAATAATTTTGGGTTAAACATTGGATTGTTCAACAACCGGGTTCAGTTGGAAGCTGATTACTATATCAAAAATACAGATAACCTGCTGCTCGAAAATCCTTTACCCTGGTATATGGGCACCAATGGAACGGGCTCTGTAGGACCTCCCCAGGTAAACATCGGTTCGCTGCAAAACAAAGGCTGGGGAATTACATTGAACACGATGAACATCAACAACAAAAATTTTAAATGGGAAACCAACCTGAATGTATCATCTTTTAAAACAAAAATTACAAAGTTCAATTCAGACGCCGCGCTCATTGACCGTACTTCATGGTGGTTGAACGACTGGACCCAGCGTTCGGTAGTGGGCCAGGCTCCCTGGTTATTCCGCGGATATATTGAAGAAGGGTTATTTACTTCAATAGATGAAATTGAAAAAAGCCCAGTGCCGGTAGACAATAACGGCGACAGGCTGCCCATTGATGAAGCTAACGGCTTGTGGGTTGGTGATGTAAAATTTAAAGATGTAAGCGGGCCAAACGGAACCCCCGATGGTATTATAGATGTATACGACCAAACCTATATCGGTAACCCATGGCCGAAGTTATTCGCCGGTTTTACCAACACTTTTTCCTTTAAGGGTTTCGACCTCAGCATCCTGATCATTGGCACTTACGGCAACGATGTATACAATTATTTAGCAAGGGCAAACTCTAATCCCAACAATATCAACTTAAGCCGGAACCTGCTCACGCATGCAACGCAGTATGCCCGTCCTACCACTGAAGATGGTGTTGTAAAACTGGAAAATCCCGGCACCGATGTTCCCAGGATATCATATGGACCCAATGGTAACTATACCAATATCACTGATAAATGGGTAGAGGATGGATCCTTTATACGGATCAAGAACATCACATTGTCTTATAACCTGTCTGACCGTTTACTTTCAAAACAAAAAATCATCAAAGGACTACGGGTTTCTATCAGTGGTCAAAACATTGCAACCATCACAGGTTATGACGGCTTTGATCCGGAAGTAGGATCATATGTGGGAAGAGATGCAAGCGCCAGCAACCAGGCTATCGGCCTCGATTACGGCCGTTATCCTTTAACTCCCATTTATACATTCAGCCTTGGCGTTAACTTTTAAAATTACAGTAATGAAAAATTATAAGCATATACTTTTCTGGACTGGCGTTTTGGTTCCGGTCCTCATACTTTCAGGATGTTCAAAATCATTCCTGGAAAAACCCCCTACAGATGCCATCGTAGATGCCAATTTTTACCAGAACGACGACCAGGTATTGGCAGCTACGGCATTATTATACAGCAAGGTTTGGTTCGACTATAATGACAAAGCCTCTTACAACCTGGGCGATTTTCGTGGTGGTGCGGCCTTCTCCGCGTATAACGACAGGGGAAACGTACTCTTTAATACAACCGGAAGTACACCGGAAAATGGGGCTTCATGGCGATCGTTTTTTATTGTGGTAGGACAATCCAATCTTGCCATCTCAAATATAAATACCTACGCCGGTGCCAGCGTTTCACCCGAAGTTAAAAAGATAGCATTGGCGGAGGCGCGGTTTATGAGAGCCCTTGCTTATCGTTTTTTAGTAATGAACTGGGGTGCAGTACCCATTATTGAAAATAACCTCACATTACTTTCTGATACCAGCATCAGCAGGAATACGGTATCGAGTGTTTGGAAATTTATTACCGACGAAATGCGCGCCGTTGCTGCAGACCTTCCTGAAACACCTATCCGCGAAGGAAGGGTAACCAAATACTCTGCCGAAGGAATGTTAGCCAGGTTTTACCTGACCAGAGCAGGGGTAGAATCTGGCGGTTCCGGCAGCAGGAACCAAATGTATTTAGACAGCGCGAAATATTTTGCCGAAGATGTAATTAAGAACAGTGGCGCTTCTTTATTAAAAAACTATGCCGACCTGTTTTTATTTCCATACGATAACAATGCAGAGTCTTTATTTTCATTGCAGTGGGTATACTCAGGGCCCAACGCATGGGGAACACAAAATTCCACACCGGCTTACCTGGCCTATAGTCCCGATATCGCCAATGGCGATGGCTGGGGTGGCGACAAATCCGCTACCTGGTGGATGATCAGCCAGTATGATGGAATAAATGCCAACCCGGATGGTACACTTAAAGGCAGAACACTTGATCAGAGGTTGAAAGCGACCTTCATGTTACCGGGCACAAATTACCCGGAGATAACCCAAACCATACCGGGGGGAAAACAAAAATTAATATTTCCTTTCACCGGCACCGATGTTAATTTTTTAAGTATTAAAAAATATGTAACCGGTAAGGCGGAAGATGTTGGGGGCCAAGCTGCCAGTCAACGGTACGGCCACGATACCTATATGCAACGCCTGGCAGAGATGTACCTGGTATATGCAGAAGCCGCACTCGGAAACAGCGAATCTACCAATGATGCCACAGCGTTGGAATATTTTAATAAAGTACATATGCGCGCGGGCTTACCCGAACGCCTTCTGCCGCTTACATTGGATGATATCTTAAAAGAGCGCTTTATTGAGTTTGCCATGGAAGGCATGAGTTGGTACGACCTGGTTTCGTTGCATTATTATAACCCGGAGAAAGCCTACGCGATATTAAACTCGCAGGACAGGGGGATATTTTTTACCGAGCCTGATAAAATGCCTGACCCCACTTCATGGACTTTTACTAAAACATCGTGGGCCACTACCGACAGAACAATCAATGCCAATTCCGGTAATTTTTTGCTTCCTATACCAACGGCAGAACAAAGCCAGGCGCCTAACCTCCTGAAAGAACCAGTGGATTATTACAGTAAATAAACACTACACTCAAATTACTCGCAATGAAAAAAATACAATCAATATTATTACTCATCATGGCCTTTGCTATGGTAGGTATATATGCATCCTGTACAAAAGATGATGCGCCGAACAACGGGCAACCACGGATAAAATATATACGTATAACAGCGCCCGAATCATCCGATTCCCTGCTTGTTGGCGCTTATCAAAGTAATCTCATCGCTATTGTGGGAGAAAACCTGCAGGATGCGCAACAAATATGGTTCAACGACCAGAAAGCCTCGTTAACCCCCACTTATATTACCAGCACTTCCATCCTGGTAAGCGTGCCCAGCGAAATTCCCCTTGAAATTAACAATACACTTAAAATCATATTTGCCAATGGCTCCACCCTGGAACATCCATTCACCGTGGAAATCAGCGAACCCCTGGTGTTGGCCATGAATTGCGAATACGTTCTTACCGGTAATGTGGCTACCATACGCGGGGACTATTTTTATGAACCGTTAACGGTAACTTTTACAGGAGGTGTAACCGGTGAACTGGTAAAAGTTGAAGACAAAGCGATCCAGGTAATTGTGCCGGATGGTGCACAACCTGGTCCTGTAACCGTTACTACCAATTTTGGCGAAACGAAATCTGATTTTTGGTTCAGGGATAACAGGAATATTTTCATTAGCAGTGATCCATTTACCGGTTGGTGGAAT
>DASUFG010000077.1:0-3596 GCA_036274715.1 Agriterribacter sp. | reverse complement strand
GGACTCCAGTACTGTCCCACCCCAAACTTACCGAGTTCGGCATAGGCATGCCGCAAGCGGATGGTGGTTTGACCGGCGTCTACGCCGGTTCCAAACATTTCAAATTCAAACTGCGTTTTTAACTCGCCCATCCCCGTTTTAAAATAGTTTTTAAAGCCAAGCCTTGTTTGCCGCACGGAGAAGTAGGCGTTCCCATCGGTTCCATACTCGTTTTTGTAGGCTGGCAGTTTGGTAGGCCGCACCACATCAAACCAATCCGGATGGATCTGGTTGAAATTATAACCGGCATCCATCATTATGAAGCCATAAATTTCCATCGACTTTTCTTTCTCGTCCTGCGCCCGGATTGTGGCCACTCCCAGCAGAAGAGTTATTGAAAGAAGAAGTTGTTTTGTTAGTTGTAAACGTTTCATATCGATCTGATTTAAGAATTATACTGATTTAACCATTTTAATTATTTGTATTTGTCCACCGGATGATCATAAGCTTTTATTGTTCAGGTAGGTAATTATTTCTGCTTCCAGGTCGTCGGCCAGTTGCTGGTATTCCAATTCACTCCGCATTTCTTCCAATGATCTTTCCCTGGATTTTTTCAGGTTGATCTTGCTGGTATGATAGTCATCCCAAAGCGTTCTAAAATTCTCATCCGTTACATACAGCACCTTAATGGTATCCAGGTGTTCGGCCAGTGGGATGACATTATATACTTTTGAAAGAGGCATCATGTGATTGTTACTACAAGTCAATATTACTGCTAATAGTTTCCTGTTTACAAATGATAGGAGTTAAATACCGTTAAATACAAGCGTTAACCACCACTCCGGCTGGACCTGTGCCCGTATAACCCGGCCCGCTGTCAAAACATTAACGGCATTTCGAAGGTAAAGGACGTGGGGATGTCTTTGCATGATGCACATCATGCTTCCCTATGATATAAATTATTCTAAAGCGGTCAGAAGTCTGATGAAATAGTTTTATTAATGACCATCCTCAACAAAAGACATTATTTCAACAAATGAAAAACATTGACCCACCATTTTTGCAGCAGACAACAAATATATTTGCAAAAGCCTGGCAAACGGAAGATTAACCTGCTGTAAATCGCTACTGTACTGCATCCGGACGGAATTCTACCCGGGATATCCAGTTAACCGTACTTTTAATTGTTCACGCGGTATCAGCTCCGGCTTGGCAAAAAAAATTCCCGGCCTTCGCAAAATAACCGGCTGTTATAAATTTTCGCTATATTTGGCATCTCTGACCGCGATCTGAATACTATCCCACCCTTTTGATTTATACATCCAGTCCTTGAAATATTTTTTTACATCATCAAGCGACTATGGAACGTACACATGATCCTTCATTAGAAGAAATTAATCTCCAGGAGCAGCGGATATTGAATTTTTCGGCCTTCAGAAATTCGCCTACACTCACCAGGTTTCTTAGATTTATTGTTTCAGAAACAGCTATTGCAAAAGCCCCGTCCATCAAGGAATATAGCATTGCCATCAATGTACTTAACCGCCCCAAAAATTTTAATCCGCATGATGATGCGGTGGTACGCATTCATGCAGGCAGGCTTAGGAGAGCGCTGGCTGAATACTATCTTTCGGAGGGAAAAAATGACCCACTCATTATTGATGTGCCCAAAGGTTGTTATGTACCTCAATTTTTACCAGCCCTTCCCCGTGCCATTGTTTCAACCGATTTGGTTCAGCATACCATTCATCCCGTGGTAAGCGTATTTCCTTTTAAGGCAATACCAAAAACGCCGGGCATCAATGAGTTTGCCGAAACATTGTGCGAGGAACTGAGCGCCGAACTTTCCAGGTTTCATGATCTTTCGGTGATTGGTTATTATTCAAGGGAAGTGAGGGCAAAAATTGCAGAAAACATGCTGGAAGCCGCCACGGCAGTAAGCGCTGATTACGTGTTAACCGGCAGCCTGCATACCAGCGGAGAAACGCTCCAGGTGCGGGTAAATCTCCTGGTGGCCAAAACCGGGAAAATAGTGATGACAGAAAGTTTTGAAAACGAAATGCGTTCTCAAAACATTTTTGAAACATTGAACGAAACCACCCAAACGATTATTGGTTTCCTGAGCGGTTATTACGGGATCATTTTCCGGGAAATGGCAGAAGCCTCTCCCCAAAAGGTTTTCAATAATTACAGCACATGGAAAGGCATTTGCGCCTATCATAAGTACCAGCGCTCTCACTCATCGGCAAATTACGATGGCGCGTTAGCCACACTTCAACAATCGGTAAAAGATTTTCCCGACCAGGCAGTTTCCTGGGCAATGCTGGGCGAGCTTTACCTGAATGGCATGGGACTGGGATTGAAAAATATTGAAGACCCATTAACAAAAGGTTTTCAATGCGTGACAAAATGCCTGGATACCGATCCTTTTTGCCAGCATGGGTGGTATGCGCTTTCCCTGTTTCATTTATTAAACAATGAAAAAAAAGCCTGTATCGACGCGGCCCGCCATTGTATCCATCTAAACCCCAATAATTCAGCAATGATCTGCGGCGCAGCAGTTATACTTTTCTTCGCGGGTCGTTTTGAGGAAGGCGGACCCCTCATGGAAAAGGCCATTAAACTAAGCCCATATCATCCGTGGTGGATAAATGGCGGGTACAGCCTATATTATTTATACAAGAAAGATTATGCCTCTGCCTTGTCATGGGCCGAAAAAATGAACTCCTCAGAAACCTTCTGGTATCCTTTATTAAAATCAGTCGCACTCTCTTATCTTGATAAAAAGGATGATGCAGAAGCCTGTTTGGTAAAACTATTGGTGATTGAACCTGAGATACAAAAGCAGTTACGTACAAAGCTTTCCACATTAATATTATCAGAAGAACTAACAACTGATATTATATTTGGATTGAAACAGGTTGGTTTGAAGTTGAAATCACCAATATACAACAACACCCGAGCAAATTGAATTTCAACAGAACGTTTAACTGCAAAAAGTGATACAACACTAATTTCAGGATCTATTATTTATTAAAATACGATGCCCGGTGATCAAAGGTCGTTGGCGGCACGTCACTCCTTTTTAAGGGCATCGTACTTCTACACTCCGCCAGGTGCATAGTTTCTGCTTATTGCCCGGCAAAAAAGTGGCTGCAATGCCGGTTCCCGGAACGAAAAGAAGTAACCGTCCGGCTGTTGGAGTTTTGCTGATATTCAAGAATGGGAAGATGTTTAACGGACCAGCGTTTTGCCGGTTTGCGACAGATAATAATCCAACGCCCGGTAGGAAGCATAAAACTTGTAGATATTGCTTACGTACTCTACAGTTTCCCGGCCGATAACCTGCGCAGCAATAATTTCAACATTATCAAACCACACGTTTGGATTGAGTCCTTTTTCCTTGGCCGCCTTGCGCATTTGAGCCACCCTTGCCGGACCGCAATTGTAAGCTGCCAGTGCAAGCAAATGACGATTTAGCTGATCAATTTCAGGGGAAGTAAAATACCGGTCAACCAAATAACGCATGAATTTTACGCCGGCATGCACATTATTATCCACCGCATTAATATTCTTGATATAGATGGGTTTGCCGGCTGCGGTTGAAGGCAACACCT
>DASUFG010000076.1:0-2863 GCA_036274715.1 Agriterribacter sp. | reverse complement strand
TAGAAGATTTTCATCTGTTTTGCATGTAGTTCTTTAAATTTTGTTGTATTGGTTTAGCAAAATATTCCTGTAAGACAATAGCTTTATGCTATGGTCCGGATTAAAAAGATTACCTTCACCCGTTGCTGCATTTAATCGTTTCGTTTTTTCATTCCTGCGATTTTTTGTGTAAGCAAAACATATATTATGCTATTTTCAAAAGAACATCTTCTGGGTCAGTATGAATGGACAATAGATCCCATAAACGCCCTGTTTACCGGATTTCCAACCCGCCGCATTTTTGACCGGCTAAATGGATGGCAGGTGCTGTTTCTTATTAATTGCCTTGCATTGTTATCGGATTCATTTTCTGTTGACGAAGGCAGGGCATTGGAAAATTTAATTCAGGATCGGTTGCCATTAAATACTCAAAGTGAAACGTCTGTTTATAATTGGTTAAAGTCGAACAAGTAGTTCAGATCGGCTTTTTGATAGTCATTTAAAAAGTAATGCCTTCAGGTAGCAAGCCGTTGCTAAGGTTTGTGAATGCAAGATATCCCAGCAGTAAAACATTACTATTGCCCGGGTTCCTATCCCCACGGAAAAGCAATCTGGCGCAGATATATTGCAAGAATATCCGTTTCCCAATCTGGCGCGGATGTTCTGGAAGATCATCCGTGTCTCTTAAAGTAGCCGATCGTAATCGGCATTTAAAAAAGCGGGATGCCGGTCAGGGACGGGTTGTTTTGGAAGACACAGATGTCCCTTTGGAACACCTGTGCCAGGAAAGGAATACGACGTACCACTTTGAAACGTCATTGCGATCCGCTGCGGCGGAGTGGCGATCTCCCCATGCGAAGCACCAACAATATGCCAATAATTAGCGTGAAGCCCCCCGACCGATGAATAAATCGATCTCCGTGCCGGGCCACTGCTTCTCCAGCGCTCAATATTTTTTTCGTTTTTTATCGAAGTATTGAATAAGTTTGGTAACTGTTTAGTTCGTCCTGTCAAAGCCTTCAATCTTCACCCGCTGTTTTCTGTTAATATATATTGATGATTTTAAATTACAATGCTCATTCAATGTAATGGTGCTGTATCCCCTAACATTAAGTGAAGATGGGTATAGCATAAAGCAAAGACTAAGCAGCGATGGATATAATTCTTCTGAAAGCGTTTGTAATACGAGTATTTTTTCATCTTTAAAACATCAAACCATGCTACAAACTAAATCCAACATTTGCTTCCTGGTATTCGTTTTTATTTTATTCCTGGCCGGGTGTAATGAAGCTCCAACCGCCACTTCGGAAGAAAGTACGGGTGACACAATCCCGGTTGCTACAACCCATGATGTAAATCCTATACCTGAATATGATCCTGCTATGGACAGCTATATGATCGGGGGAAAGGCTGTAAAAAAGCTCGGCGACACCTTAGGCATAAAAATGTATGAGTTTACGGCAAAGCCGGGAGAGTCGTTTGCGCTGCATACTCACCCCGATCATACGGCTTATGTTCTGCAGGGTGGTAAAGCTGCACTATTCATCAAGGCAGCCGGAAGAACGGACACCCTTGATTTCCCTACCGGTATGGCATTAATAAGTGGCCCGCTGTCTGATTCAGGAAGAAACATCGGCAAAACCACCATAAAGATGGTGGTGACCGACATTTACAGGCCCCGCAGTAAATAAAGATTCATTTGTTGCAAACTGGCAGCAGGCACATGCCGGGAAATGGCGCGGATATTCTGCAAGCTCATCTATGCCTTTTAAAGTAGCCGATCGTAATCGGCATTTGAAAAAGCGGGATGCCGGTCAGAGACCGGTTGTTTTGGAAGACGCAGATGGACATCTGCGCCAGGAAAGGTGCAATGCGGAGAGTTGCGTGTGATGTTTAACGACCAAAAAGTATTATCATTTTCTAAAAATAAATAAAGCAGGCACAGTGGACTTGCCATCCAAAGTCGAAATTGCTGAACAGCGACATCAAATATAAAAGTAGGCAACAGGGAAGCTGAAAACTGATTAGAGTAAGCATAAATACTAAATTAAATAATATGCCGACAGTTGTTATACGCCACAAAGTAGGAGATTTTGATACATGGCTAAATGGGCATCAAGATCGGGTTGAATTATTCTCAAAATTTTCATCTGGATTCCAGACTTTTCAAGACACGGATGATCCCAATTCCATTGTTTTGGTGGCAGAGGTTTTTGATATGGACGGGATGCAAGCCCTTATGAGTAATCCAGAGATAATGGAAAAAAATTGCTAAAGAAAAGCACACCGTGCTTGAACCCATTACCGTTTCGATGTCTGTATCGGTATAAGAAGAGAAAATTTGTTTTTGAATACCACATGTAGGCAGGAACAGACAATAGGCGCATTTGAGCTGTGGGGGGGCGACGCAATGCATAGGTAAATACCTGCAATGCCATTTGGCTTCAGCTCCAGGGCGAAAGAATGCAAAGAGGCGACAAACATAATTCCAACCCCAGTAACTCCGGTTCGGCATTTCGTCATCGGGGCGACGAATATCAATTGCCCCGCGGCACAAATGCCCGGGCCGTTGTGTGTCGCTTTTTTGAAATGGCAACTATAATGGGAATCAGTGTTTTATTTATAAAATCAAGATAAAGCAGAATAGATTTTATGAGAATAGGGTTACTCGTTCTCCTTTGCCTGGCGCACAATATGAGCATGTGGACTGTAGGGTACGACGGAAGCTGAGTTTCGATTGCACCAATTCTGGCCGGATTTTATCCTGGGTCGGCAAATACCGACTGGGCAACATCACAACATCTAGGGTTCAATACCTATCATCACAGGTCGGCACGGGATGACCCTGGCGATGTCCCGACAGCACAATGGCAAATTCTATGGC
>DASUFG010000075.1:0-2340 GCA_036274715.1 Agriterribacter sp. | reverse complement strand
TTGTGCCTCTGAAAGACAGATAGATGTCAAACCTTTGTCATCACCGGAGAAAATCTGTATATTGAATTTCACCAAAATATAATCGAATGGGGAAATTTGTAACAAAAACAGGTAATGACGGACAATTTTATTTTAGCCTGAAAGCCGACAATGGGCAGGTTATTATTTCCAGCCAGGGTTATACTACTGCTGCTGCTTTGCAAAACGGAATAAAATCAATGAAGACAAATGCACCGGAAGACACCCGGTATGAAAGGCTGAATGCCTCCAATGATAAGTTTTATTTTAACCTGAAAGCCCCTAACGGGCAGGTTATTGGTAAGAGTCAGATGTATGAAAGTGAAGCTGGCCGCGATCAGGGAATTGAGTCGGTGAAAGCCAATGCACCGGGGGCAAGTACCGAATGAGTAGGATAGACTATTGATATACCGTCAACATCAGGGAAGGTGTAAGCCTCCCTTTTTATTTTTCATCTAAAAAATGATGCTGCAACATGCATAGCTTTAACAAAAAGCATGTATAATAAATTCTAATTTGCAAGCGTTTTGGAATTAATGAACCAGTATTTTACAAATTGAGTACTATGAAAAAAATCATTTTCTTTTCCTTATCGTTCATTGTTTTAACCGCGTTTGCGCAAAATAAAGCTCAACCCGCACCTACTACTGCTGCATTACCACATATTGCGATTACGATTGGTGGCTTTAAAGGCGGAGATATCACTTCTGAGATATTTTCTCGCATTATTGATTCAACACTTACAGCGCGTGATGAGAAAGGAAACAAATATTATATTGTACGTTTCAGGTCGATCTATAAATTTAAAAGCAGCTATGAAGATTCTGAGACCGGCCAACGTAAGGTAACTGATGACATGCGTGTCAATGATTTTAAAGATACAGACAGGATGTCTGAGTTATGGCGACAAAGCATAAAAGATAATATTGCTAAAGGTGATGAAATGATTCTCGATAATATCATCGTACAATTGAAAAATGGGAGCAAAATAATGGCGCCTGTTCTTTCATTTAAAATGATTCAATAAAATTAATTTCAGTGGCTTAAAAGGTCCACCGGCAAAATAAACTCCCACCTGTTTGGATTAGTGGTTCCCGTCACATCATTGTCCAGCAACCTGCTGTAGCGCACTCCGAAAGTAACCGATTGCTGGTTCCACCATTTGGTGTCAAAATATATTTCAGTTCCCGTACTCCTGTACGAAAAAATATTACCCGTACGCAAACTTTGAGCCTGGGCATAATCAAAAAACACATTCGCCCGTATCCGCATAAAATATATCATTTGTCCAAATCCCCAATCGGGGTAAAATAACGGGAAATGATAGTTGGCGCTTCCTTTCCACATGCGCGGCGCATCCACACCGTTATAACCGCGTGCAAACGGAAAATCATTGGAAAAACGATATTCATCGGCCGTATCCCGCGCCTGGAAAGCTCCGGTAATAACCAGGCTATGATTAATCCCGATACCGGGGAAATATAAGGATCCCGATGCCAGGAATTGATTTGCCGAATAATTGTTAATAACGGTTCTGTATCTCAGCAAGAAACTTTGCGCATAATGGGGGTTAATGTGCTGCACCGCTTTTTGCGTTTGACTATTCCAGTTCGCAGCAAATTGAACATAATTAAATACGGGACTGCGTATACTGTCTTTATACGTTCCGGTTACATTCAATTGTTCGACGTTAAAAGAAGAAGCCAGGGTAAGGTTTTTGTACCACCTTCCGCTGCTAAAATCAAGCGGAACACTAAGCCCAACGTTTGCATTGAGTTCATTCCAATGGATTGTTCTTAAACTATCGCTTACTTTACGGTCGAAGGTATAAGATATGCCGCCGATGATCCATGGAAACCAAATACCCGACACCCCATTGAACCCTACCTTATGGCTGCTCTCATTTTCATTGTATGCGTAATACAATTCGGATTGAAAAGTATTCAGAATATTCTGCCCGTATACGGTAAAACTCCATTCAGGTTGTTCATAATAAGGTCGCCAGCTATGGAAATTGAACGGAGAAGACATTTTTCTATACCTGGAAACAGGGTATTGTTGAGTAGGTACATGGTCTAAAAAATTGCCGGGATTTTGCTGCAGCGCCTTGCTCATATACAGATCAGGAGCATTTACAGTTGTTATACCCACTACCGGTTGCCAATCTTCCGCAGTTATTTGTTTTCCCTTTAACTGAAACCCTTTATCAGTGAAACTGCTCCACACCATTTTCCCTTTGTTATTAACTGCAGGCTGATATGCTCCAAGGGGTTCATTGGTAAGTTTAAACAAATTCCTTGTTTTGATATCCACTGCAAAAAC
>DASUFG010000074.1:0-4220 GCA_036274715.1 Agriterribacter sp. | reverse complement strand
ATCCTGCGAAAATTATTAAATACCCCCCCACCATACAGGTGAGTAAAACTTCCTCAACAGAAGGTGTAACACTGCGCAACCTCACTTTTTACGGAGAATATATTTCGATGGATTTTAATGCAGACTCCCATTTTCCCTGCGAACTGATATTGATTGAACATTGTTATGGTTATCCGTTAAGCGGTGAATTCATCAGGATCAATT
The DNA here is from genome assembly GCA_036274715.1 of Agriterribacter sp. Classification (GTDB taxonomy): domain Bacteria; phylum Bacteroidota; class Bacteroidia; order Chitinophagales; family Chitinophagaceae; genus Agriterribacter. The sequence goes on along the minus strand of DASUFG010000074.1, from coordinate 4,016 downwards.
ATTGTTACGATATACCGAGGTTCCTGCATTGCCACGTCAATCCGTCCAACATGCGGCAAATAGGAGTTGGATTTTCAAAAGCCGTAATAGATGCGGTAGTCCGGAATAAAACCTTTGCTTACTCCATCAATCATACAGACAATGCACAGTTGATGGACCTGTTCACATTTGCCACCTGGGGAGGTATACGGCTTGGCGGCGAAAGCTATGGGCAACTCACCAACTTTAACCTCGATTGTGTAACGGTGGGTGTATATAAAGAAGGGCTAAATACCAAAAACAGGAACTGGCAGATCGCGCAGGGCTCCATTATTGCAAATGCAGGAACCGTATTGGACGACATTCATCCCATCATTATTGAAGGAAGAGGGCATACGGCTATTACCAATGTGGAAGCCTTTTCGGGAGATAACGGAGCGCTTACCAATGTAAAAAAATCCTTTGACTATATGCAGGTCATCGGTACCGAAAGATTAACTATTTCGCTGGTAGGATGCCGCATGAGGGACTATGTTTCGGACCTGCCCATCACCATCAAAAATCGGGCGGCAGTAGTGCAGGCAGTAGCCTGTGTGGATAAAGAAGAGAAATTGTATAATGTCACTATTGGTGAATAAAGGGCGTCTCCCCAAACAGTCGCAAGCGTCCCGCTTGTGACTTGTATGTTGTCAAACTGATGGGTGAAATATTTCGGTATTATTTTAATATTGAGTAATGAGCCGTAAGTATAAATTTGGAGATAACGATAAGCTTTACTTTATCAGTTTTGCGGTAGTATATTGGATTGACTTATTTGTCCGGAATGAATACAGAGAGATAGTGTTGGAAAGTTGGCGTTTTTGCCAGCGGGAGAAAGATTTAGAAATTTATGGATGGTGCATAATGACAAGCCATGTACACATGATTATCGGGAGCAAAGGAAGGGCACTTGATAAGGTCGTAGGCGGGACGAAGAGTTATACATCCAGGAGTTTAAGAAAGGCGATAAGTCAAAATCCGGTGGAAAGCAGAAGAGAGTGGATTTTGTGGATGATGGGACGTGCAGGAACTGAGAATGGTAATAACAATGACTGGCAATTATGGCAGCAACACAATCAGCCATTGGAGATATTAAACACAGCAATGTTTTATCAAAAGCTTGAGTATATTCATATGAATCCGGTAGAGGCGGGATTTGTTGAAAAAGCAGAAGAATATATGTATAGCAGCGCAAGAGATTTTTGTGGCAAGAAGGGATTGATTGAACGTGCTATGTGGTGTAGTAAGAACAAGCGGGACGCTTGCGCTTGATGAGGGCTTGATGAGGTGTAGTAAGCATAAGCGAGACGCTTGCGCTTGATGAGGAATAAAGGGCGTCTCCCCACACAGTCGCAAGGTACTGTCTGAAAAGTCAAAAAATGACAGGACAAAAAAAATAATTATAATGACTAACACTTTTTAACTTGGCCTGTGAAATTGTTTACAATTCCCTCAAATAATCAAAGGAGAAGGCAACAGTTCAAAAAGATACGAATGGCATATTTGTTGGTGGTGGCTTTTTTTGTTGCCTCTTCATTTCTTTTGGCTGAAGGAAAAATAATAACTTCCCACAGCATTACTGTGGTTCATTTTTTTAACTTTCCAGTTTAATAAAAACCATTCGCCATGGCTGACGAATTAGTGATTGACTCCGGAACAAGGGTGAAAAAGCCGGTTTTAAAATTCCTGGTTGTACTGGCAGTTGCAATGGGAATGGTTTTTCTGCTGAAAGAGCCTCAGTTTACCGATTCGCAAGTGTATGTAATTTTCCTTTTATTTTTCGCAATTGGTTTATGGATTACTGAAGCGATACCGTCATTTGCTGTGTCGCTTTTTATCATTGCTTTTTTACTATTTGCCATGGGGAATAAGCATTTCAATTCGGCACCCGAAAACATAGAAAAATATGTCAATACTTTTTCAAGCGCAGTGATTTGGCTCATGATGGGAGGTTTCTTTTTGGCATTGGCCATGAAAAAAACAAAATTAGATGAACGCTTTTTTCATTTTTCGGTCCGCATGTCAGGAACTAACCCAAGAAACCTGCTTTTCGGATTGATGATAACAACCATGTTTACGTCAATGGTTATGTCAAGTGCTGCTGCTACGGCAATGGTGGTGGCCGCTATTACACCGTTGGTTGCCTCATTAGGTAAGAAATCAGGCGTTACAAAGGCCCTGTTACTCGGCGTTCCACTTTCTTCTATGGTTGGAGGTATGGGTACCATTATCGGAACTCCGGCCAATGCGATTGCGGTTGGTCAATTGGCTAACATCGGGATAAGCATCAGTTTCCTGGATTGGATGATATATGCCATTCCCGTGGCAATTGTGGTAACGGTTGTTAGCGGCTTTGTATTAATGAAAATTTTTTTGAAAGACAATACCCCGATTCGTCCTGAACTAATCGAGCGTAAAGCCGTTGAGCAAACGCAAAAAATGAAGACAGACCGGAGAATTGTTATTACCATTCTCACGGTGACTATTCTGCTGTGGCTGGTGAGTTCGTATCTGGAAATAACAGTAGCGTCTGTAACGGCTGTACCTCTTGTGTTTTTAACGCTTACCGGAATTATCTCCGGCGCTGATGTGAGAAGTCTTCCCTGGGAAACCTTGTTATTGGTGGCTGGTGGTTTATCGCTTGGTGTTGCTTTACAGCAGACCGGGTTGTTAGATTTTTACTCCGCTAAAATTGTACAGTTAGGACTTAATCCAATGGCCGTTGTGTTTATACTGGCTTTCCTTGCTATGGTGATCGCCAACTTTATGAGCGCTTCAGCTATCGTAACGGTACTGATCCCCGTGGCATTTGCCATTCTTCCGGCTTTACAAAAAGAAGTTGCTATCATTCTTGCATTGGTTACTTCCACAGGAATATTTCTTCCTGTATCAGATATTCCTACTGCAATTGCATACAGCACCGGCTTTTTAGATCAAAAGGACTTCAGAATCGGCGGGCTGGTGACGGGTTTGCTCGGACCTTTGCTTATCATTTTATGGGTAATATTTATTTCCTGAATGTAGTGAGGTATGGGATAACCCCATTTTAAAAATTAAGCGTACCAAACTCCCCGGAGAGTGCTCAATAAATATAAAGAGAAACCAAATCAACAACTACTTTATTCAATAGGATTAGGCATGACACCCTACAACCACCAGGCAAGGGGGGCTGGTGTTATTTTTGGCGCTTGATAAGGGATTGATTGAACGTGCTATATGGTGTAGTAAGCACAAGCGAGACGCGCTTGATAAGGAGCATGCGGAGGGAGATATACTTGTTGGGGTGAAGCCGGAAATGGTTAACGTTTTTTTTGACGTCAACACGATTCATGTACCTGGCGTGTCGAGAAATTGTTCGATTAAATGCAAGACATAATCCTGCTCCCATTTACCATTGGTTAATGTAGTGATTTCTCCCAAATATTTTCCATGTTCACCCGGCAGAATAGCCAAACGGCAGTTTGGAATTAAGCGCGACATGGCTACTGCATGTTCTGCAAGCACCACGTCCTTATCTCCGCTAATGATCAGTGCAGGTACGGAAATGGCTTTTAGTACATCATCGCTCCAATCCTTAAAGTTGCGCATCCGGTGCACGTCTTTGTTAAACATGTTAAGCAGTGCGGCAGAGTCGTTGTTTATTTTTAAAAAAGCATCCTTATAGGCTTGTGGCATATCGCTGAATGTGGCATGCTCCATTCCTTCCCAGAACCCCGGCGGCATGCCGGATCGTTTGTAAAATGATGATGCTACGATGAGCCGGTTCACTTTTTGCGGGTGCCTGGTGGCTAACTGCATCGCGGTATTTCCACCGTTGCTGAAACCCAGGATATCCGCTTTTTCGATGTTGAGTTGCTGCAGTAACCCGGCAACATCATCGGCGTCCTGTTCAAAACTTTCCGGCGCATCCCGGTCAGACGTATGGCCATGTGCCTGCAGTTCAACGGCAATCACCATCCGTGTTGCCGCGAGCAACGGCAGTATGCTGCCAAAGGTGG
>DASUFG010000073.1:0-2639 GCA_036274715.1 Agriterribacter sp. | reverse complement strand
TCCGCCAATAGGCATTACAAAGAATACCCCGTACAATAGGGAGAGACCAAGAATAACATAAAACAGCGTTACACCACTGGCAGGCAGCCAACCAATAAGGTAAACCGCCAGTATAGCAATAACAAGGAGGAGCGCAATATTAAACAGGTGCTGCCCTTTAAAAATAAAGTCCTTGATGGTGCCGTTCAGTTTACCCCAGGCGATTATACTACCGGCAAAGGATACACTACCAATAATTAGTCCGGCCAAAATAATCAACATGTGCTGCTTCAACCCAGCCTGGAAACCGGCGTCAATTGCCGTTAAACCAGGAACGGATTGCAGTTTATGAACCACGTGACCGAACTCTGCAATGGCAATTAATGCCGCACAGGCCCCACCCATACCATTAAAAAGACTTACCATTTCGGGCATGGCAGTCATTTTCACTTTTTTTGCAGCAACGCTTCCCAATACCCCGCCAATCAATAATCCACCAAATATCCAGGCATAGTTATGCAGGGCATTTCCATCTTCATCTTTATACAAAAAAATGGTTCCCGCAATGGCAACGGCCATTCCGGCCATTGCAATCAGGTTGCCGCGGCGTGCAGTGGCCGGGTGCGACAGCATTTTTAAACCAATGATGAAGGTTACGGAGGCGATAAGATAACCAATTGCGAGTATGCTATATTCCATAATGTATAAATCCGAAGTGATTAAATCCGAAATCCGAAAACTTGAAAGCAGGCTACAGCTCAAATCGGCTTCTCAACATCCTTTGCTACTAATTTCCTCAGTATAGCTCCAAAAATCTTTTCCAGTTCAACAGATTCCTTTAACAACAAGAGTCTCGTTTTTTCATGCTCTGCTTGTCCGCCGGTCAATATATGTTTTAGCCAAAGTTGCGACTCTCTTGACTCCTTCCTACATACTTTGATTCTGAATTTCAAATCTTTGTCACCCAGGTTTTCATTTGCTTCTATGTAATTGGCAGCAACGGAACCGGCAGAACGAATTAACTGGCTGATGTACTCCCGGTTAATGATATCTTGTTTTTGCAATAAACAAAAATCACGAACATTTAAAGAGAATGTTTCAGTGTGTTCCAGCAGGTCATATTTTCTAGGTTCAGACAAGAGGTGTCTTTCTTTATTTCGAATTTCGAATTTCCTTCTTTTGGCTTTTTTGTTTTCCTTTAAACATTTCCAGCATCCTGTCGGTTACAACAAAACCACCTACAACGTTGAGCGTGCCTAAGATTACTGCTACAAAACCAAGCACCAATGCCGGGTAATTATTGTGTTCGGCACTGCCCATTACAATAATGGCGCCGATGATTACCACGCCATGGATAGCATTGGCGCCACTCATTAACGGGGTATGTAAAACCGCCGGTACGCGGCCGATGACCTCTATCCCTACAAATATCATCAGTATAACAACGTAGATCATTTCCTGGTGCCGGGCAATAAAAGAAAGCATTGACTCCATAATTTCTATATTAAACTTTTGATCCTTTCATTTACGATTTCGTGGTTATGCACTACACAGGTTCCTTTTATAAGATCATCGTTGAAATCCAGGCTCAGTGCTCCTTCCTTAGTAATAAGAAGCGATAAAAAATTCAAAATATTCTTGCCATACATTTTACTGGCATCAAAAGGCATGGAAGACGGCAGCGAGGAATCGCCCACAATGCTTACGCCATTGTATTTTACGGTCTCCGCGTTTTTGGTAAAGGGCGTATTGCCACCAGTTGCCGCGGCAATGTCAACAATAACAGAACCATTGCGCATAGAATTGAGCATGGGTTCGGTAATGAGTACCGGGGCCTTCTGACCAGGTATTTGCGCGGTGGTGATTACAATATCTGCTTTTGCAATATGCTCGGCAATTTTCTGCTCCTGTTTTTGCTGGTATTCGTCTGTTTGCTGCACCGCATAGCCTCCGGCTTTACTTACATCCGCAGCACCTTCTACTTCAATAAATTTAGCACCCAGGCTCATTACTTCTTCCTTAACCGCCGGGCGGGTGTCGAATACTTCTACAACCGCGCCCAATCGTTTTGCAGTAGCAATAGATTGCAAACCTGCGACGCCTGCACCCAGTATGAGTACTTTTGCCGGAGGAATGCTACCGGCAGCGGTCATAAACATGGGAAAATACCTGGCGTAATTTTGTGCGGCAGTAAGCACGGCTTTGTAGCCTGCTATATTGGCCTGGCTGCTCAGCACATCCATGCTTTGGGCGCGGGAAGTACGGGGCAACATATCCATGCTGAAAACAGTAATGCCTGCTTCGGCATATTGCTGCATGATATTACCATTGTACAAGGGCTGCAAAATACCCAGTACAATCGCCCCTTTTTTTATTTTTTTTATCTCGGTTACAGCAGGCCCGTAAATGGAAAGAATAATATCGCATTGTTTGAGTAACTCCTCTCTTGAATAAACGGTTGCGCCCGCGGTAGTATATGCGCTGTCATTTGCGTAGGCGTTCATTCCAGCCCCATTTTCTAACCATACCTCCACGTTTTTTTTTATTAACGCCTGCACCTGTTCGGGTAATAAAGAAACCCTGTTTTCTCCTGGAGGTTCTTTCAATATTCCTGCGATCATGAAATGAATTTAAAGATTTTAAGGGAATAAAAAGGGGTT
>DASUFG010000072.1:0-7025 GCA_036274715.1 Agriterribacter sp. | reverse complement strand
GTATATCGTTAGACGCATATGTGAAAACCTGTTGAGTAATGCCATCAAGTTTACTCCCCGGGGTAAAAAAGTGTGGGTAACACTTTTAGATAACGTAGAGAAGGTTCACATTAAAATACAGGATGAAGGGGTTGGTATAGCAAAGGAGGATATTCCTTACCTATTTTCTAAGTACAGAAAAATATCCTCAATGCCTACAGAGGGGGAGTATTCTACGGGAATTGGGTTGTCTATAGTAAAAAGACTTGTTGAAGAATCGAATGGGAAAATCATATGCGAAAGTGAGCCGGGTAAAGGAAGTACGTTTACTATAACCTTTCAGAAATAACTTCAACCCATGGCTAAAAGCCAAAACTGAGCATAGCGAAAATCGCTTTCGCATTCCATGTTCGCCACATTAAGATGTCAATTCGCAGTTAAAATGTAATTAAATATTTCATCTTGCATGGGAGATGAGCTAATTGAGTGATTCAACCGCCGATTGCTGAATGTCGGTAGCACTTGCGGGCTTCTTTCTTTCACCGATCTGCTGCCGCCACATTGCGTAGTACAACCCCTTTTCATCTACCAGCGATTCATGAGTGCCTAATTCCACTACTTCGCCTTTCTCCAGCACATATATCCGGTCTGCATGCATGATGGTAGAAAGCCGGTGAGCGATTAATATGGTAATTTGGTTACGATGGGAAGAGACCTTTTTTATGGTACTGGTAACTTCTTCTTCCGTAATAGAATCCAGTGCAGAGGTTGCTTCATCAAAAATAAGTAGCCTGGGATTGCGCAGCAGCGCCCTTGCAATAGACAGTCTTTGTTTTTCTCCACCCGATAGTTTTAATCCTCCTTCTCCTATCATTGTTTCGATGCCTTTTTCAGCACGCGAAAGTAAGTTGCTGCAGGAAGATTTGTGCAATGCATCCATAATTTCTTCCTCCGACGCGTCCGGGTTAACAAATAAGAGATTCTCCTTGATCGTGCCGGCAAATAGTTGGGTATCCTGGGTTACAAAACCAATCTGGTTACGCATATCTTCATAATTAATGGAAGTTTCATCCATTCCATTGTATAATATTTTTCCTTGTTCCGGGCGATATAACCCAACCAATAATTTCATGAGGGTAGATTTCCCGGCGCCTGACGGCCCCACGAAAGCGATCGTTTCCCCGGCTTGTACATTAAAGCTTATATTATCAATGGCCTTTTGTGAGGCCGTGTGATGCTTAAAACCAACGTTCCTGAATTCAAGTGTCTTAACCTCTCCAAGGTGTAAAGGCTTTTCTGGTTGTGGCTCCGGTTTTTTTTGCATCAGCATTTTAAAATTATTCAATGAGGCTTCGGCTTCACGGTAGGAGAGAATAATGTTTCCTATTTCCTGCAAAGGACCGAAAACGAAAAAGGAGAATATTTGCATGGTCACCAATTGACCGGCATTCATCCGGTCTTTGAATATCAGCCAAAGTAGCATAAATAAAATAACCTGTCGCAGCGTGTTTACAAAAGTTCCCTGAATAAAGCTAATGCTTCGTATCCGTTTTACTTTAGTAATCTCAAGCCCCAGTATTTTATAGGTGTTTTTGTTTAAACGGCTTACTTCCTGTTGCGTGAGTCCCAGGCTTTTTACAAGCTCTATATTTCGGAGTGACTCAGTGGTGGCTCCTGCAAGAGAAGTGGTTTGGGATACAATATTTTTTTGAATGGTTTTTACTTTTTTACTCAGGAGATTGGTAATTATGATTAACAAAAAAATGCCACCAAAATAAATAGGTGGTAACGACCAGTGAATACTGAAGGCGAATGCGCCAACAAAAGCAATACCTACCACTACGGTGAAAAGAACATTCACGAAATACGACATGAATTTTTCTGTATCGGTTCTCACTTTTTGCAATACACTAAGCGTTTCCCCACTTCTTTGATCCTCAAATTCCTGGTAAGGAAGTTTCATAGCATGTTGTAGTCCTTCAGTAAAAACTTTGGCTCCGAATTTCTGAATAACTACATTCAAAAAATAATCCTGGAAATTCTTGGCAATCCTGCTAACCATGGCCACACCGATAGAGGCGAGCAATAACCATAGCACGCTGTTATACGGTTTTGTAAAGAAATCCGCCCAGGAATAATCTGCGGGTTTTTGGGTATACGCATTGGCGAGGTTTACGAGATGCCCAAAAATAATAGGATCAAATAATGAAAAACCAATATTCAACGCAGCCAGCAGTAAAACCAGCAGCACCATCCATTTAAACGGTTTGAGGTAGGCAAAAAGAATTTTCATATCTAAAAATGTAAGAGATGAGGACGAAAACAGTAAATCTCCTCAAATTACGTACAAATTTAAGTTTTGTGACAGGATGGCTGTGCTGTAATGGGTGTTCTGAAAATCAAAACAAAGCGGCGGGTGCAACTGCCGTTTAAAACTGGCATCCTTACAAATAAAAACCTCCACCAAAGGCGGTGGAGGAATGTTTTGAATCGAGCCTACTCTAAGATTAGATGGGCTTTTCAGGATTGGACGCTAATTCGTTCGGGGAATAGTCAAAATCAATTTCGTTGTCCAAGGTTGTGGCTTCAAGGTTGCAATATTGGATTGGTGTTGGTTTTTCTGGTCCCGGATATAGGACTTACTTTGGTGTTTTGCTTTGGCAAAGCAGGTCGTTTTTCTTTGGATATTGGCTTACAAAAAAAATGAAAGTTGACTGATATTGGATTTTATTCTACCCTTTTCAAAGGATTTGGAATTCAATTTTTTCTGGACGGTTTTCTGGACTTTTGGACGGTTGAGGCGTAGCTTCCTCATCAATCAACTTCAAATCAAAGATACCCACCAGTTATCCACCATGCAATAGCGGTTTCCCCCATTTTTTGACATATATTTTTTACGCAACGCTGAGTATAATCTACGGGGAAGGGCGAGGTATATTCACGATAAAAAGATGGGTAAAATAACTAAAAATGAAAATGTGAGGTGAAAAAAATATGACCCTTATGAACGGAAAGTACTTGTGGGCCTACATTTTATGAAATTTGTTGAAACAATTCTATTGAAATGGCCTATTCGTATTTTGCCAGGGATTGTATGATATCGTATTTAGTAATAATGTGAAAATCTCCTGCTTCGTCCCTGCTCAGTATAGCACCATTCTCTTTGTTAATGAGTTTGCCCAGCCGTTCAACAGGAGTGTCGTATGATACAACCGGATATGGGGGTTCCATCACAGTGCTCACCATCTGGCTTTTAATATCCGGGGCTGTAAACATTTTGCTGAACAACCCATTTTCCGAAACGGACCCTTCGGGATTTCCATTTCTCATAACAGGTATGTTCTCAATGTCATGTTCCTTCATTAGTTCAAAAACTTCGGCTATTGTTTGGGTTGGCAAAACGGTTACAATGGGTTGGCTTCCTTTTCCACTTATGATATCTTTGAAGGTTTTCACCTCCAGAAACCCCCTTTGAAGCATCCACTGGTCGTTATATACTTTGCCCACATAGCGGCTTCCGTGATCATGGAAAACACAAACAACCAGGTCGTTTTTCTTTAATTGATCCTTCAACTGCAATAAACCCTGCAGGCAGCTTCCGGCACTATAACCACAAAAAAGCCCTTCTTCTTTAGCCAGGCGCCTGGCCATTATGGCGCCATCCTTGTCTGTAACTTGCTCAAAATGGTCAATGACACTCATATCAAAATTTTCCGGAACAAAATCTTCTCCAAATCCTTCAGATATATAAGGATGTACTTCCGACATATCTTTTTCACCGGTGTTGAAATATTTGGTAAGCAACGAACCGTATGCATCTATTGCCCAAACCTTTATATCCGGGTTTTTCTCCTTCAGGTACATAGCTGTGCCTGTTACCGTGCCGCCTGTTCCCGCTGTGCTAACAAGATGAGTTATTTTACCATCTGTTTGTTCCCATATTTCCGGACCCGTAGTTTCGTAATGGGCTATGCGATTTGCAAGATTGTCGTATTGATTACAAAAAAAAGCATCGGGAATCTCGTTGGCTAACCTTCTTGCCACGGAATAGTAACTCTTCGGGTCTTCGGGCTCAACGTTGGTAGGACAAACAATTACTTCCGCACCTACCGCTTTCAGTATGTCAAATTTTTCTTTGGACTGTTTATCCGTGGAAGTGAAAATGCATTTATATCCCTTTACACTCGCTGCGAGTGCAAGACCCATTCCCGTATTTCCCGATGTGCATTCAATGATGGTGCCTCCCGGTTTCAACTTGCCTTCTTTCTCTGCAACTTCTATCATTTTAAGTGCCATGCGATCTTTGATGGAATTGCCCGGGTTAAAATAATCCACTTTTGCCGCTATGGTACAGGGTAAATTTTTAGTGATTTTGTTTAATCGTATCAAAGGGGTATTGCCAATGGTTTCGAGTATGTTTTTTTTTATATCCATGCCTAAAGCTTTTCAATATAAAGGTACAATTCAAAACTGGCTTGGTTGGCGGCGGCAATGCCCATTATTTCACGTCGGGAATAACGTGATTGTCTTTTTTTATGGCATTGCTATCAATATTAATTGGCCAATTCGTCCAGTGCTTTTTTAACCATCGCATCGTGCGCATTATTTACCTCGTAAAATCCCTCATTTCGCCATTGCTGCCTGGCAAAAAGACTTTTTAATCTTGCCGAAAGAAACTGTTTATCGGCAGACGATAGTGGATTCATTTTAATACTATCCTGCTGGGCAAAATCATTTAGCGCAGCCCAAACGGCATCATCAACATCAAAGCCTTTATTAAAATCAGAGGGGTTGGCAAATAGTCTAAATTGATCAATATGATCAACATAATACCGGTATGTAAAATTACCAATAGTGTTTTTGGCATATAACTGACTCGCGTTATTGCTGATGCCAGTAGTGTCAATTGCTACAAAAACATCCGGGGTTATACCGCCGCCGCCATATACTACCTTTCCCCCGGGAGTATGATAGGGTTCCCCGGTTATTAACTTGTTACTATCCGCATTAAGTAATCCACCATTATGGTAGCGTTCATACAGCTCATCGTTATAGCTTGCTATGCCTTTATCGTACGGCTTTTGAATTGACCGCCCAAGGGGGGTATAATAGCGGGAAATAGTTAATCGCAAAGCAGAACCGTCATTCAGGTTATATTGTTCCTGTACCAACCCCTTTCCAAATGTTCGCCTCCCTATTACCTCAGCCCTGTCCCAATCCTGCAAGGCTCCTGTAAGCACTTCACTGGCTGAGGCCGAGCCTTCGTCAACCAGCACCACTAATTTTCCTTTTTCAAAAATTCCCTCTCTTTTTGCCCGGAATTCCTGCTTCTTTAAATGCCCACCCTGGGTGTATACAATCAGTTTATTGTCATCTAAAAACTCATCGGCAATCTCTACAGCTTCCTGTAAAATACCGCCTCCATTGCCCCGCAAGTCGAGAATGAGTTGTTGCAATCCTTGTTCCTTAAGTTTTTGCAAGGCTTCCATGAATTCCTCGTAAGTGGTTTCAGCAAATTTATTCAGCCTTATATATCCCACCGCCGGGGCGATCATATAACCGGCATCAAGCGAATACAGCGGAATAATGCCTCTTGTAATACCAAATTGTTTCCTCTCTCTTCCGCGAAGTATTACAACCTGCACTTTTGAGCCATGCAGACCGCGCAACAACTGCTTCACTTTGTCTGCATTAATGCCATTACCAGTTACTGTGGAGTCCCCTATTTTCAGGAATTTATCACCCACCTGCAAACCCGCATCTTCCGAAGGTCCACCCTTTAAAACGCTTAATACATTAATAGTGTCGTTGAAAACATTAAACTCTATACCAATGCCCTCAAATCTTCCTGCAAGATCTTCATTTACCTGTTGCAGGTCACTGGCGGGAATATAAACAGAATGAGGGTCTAAATGACTCAGCATTTCTTCAATGGCTGCGTCGGCAAGACTATCGGTTTGTATAGGGTCAACATATCTTTTTGCAATAAGATCCAGTACTTCCTGCACGGTTCCTTTTTTTTCGGTTGAAAAAAAACGGGCAGTAACTGGCATTTTTTCTTTCATCTTATATCCCAAAAACATTCCGCCAATCATTACTGCCGAAAAAATCAAAGGCAGCCAGAGCTTAAATTTATTATTACCCATTAGTCAGTTTTTGTATATTATCTTTGAGACCACGAATTTCACGAAATAAGTTCAATTAAAAATGTCGACTGTAAAATTGATAGCTGATAGCGGGGCAACTAAGGCTGAGTGGTGTTTATTACAAGGCAAAAAGAAGAAAACCATTTTTACCCAGGGCATTAGCCCTTATTTTTTCAATATTGCTCAAATAGCCGAAATATTGGAAAAAGAATTACTTCCAAAACTTAAAGGAATTAAGGTGGATGAGGTGTACTATTATGGTACCGGCTGCATTAATACGAATAATATTCGCATTGTAAAACAGGCAATTCAAAAGAACTTTGGCAAGCTAAGCAGGATTGAAGTTACACATGATGTAATGGCGGCAGCCAGGGCGCTATATGGCGACGAAAAAGGCATAGCCTGCATTTTAGGAACAGGGTCGAGTTGCTGTTATTATAACGGGAAGAAAATTGTGATCAACAAGCCTGGTTTGGGATATGTGTTGGGAGATGAAGGTAGTGGCGCATACCTTGGCAAAAAAGTTTTGCAGTATTATTTATACAATACTTTTGACGAAGAATTGATGGGCCGTTTTACCGCTAAGTACAATGTAGACAGTACTGATATTCTCGAAAACGTTTATAAAAAGCCACTGGCGAATCGCTACCTGGCTTCCTTCGCTCCTTTCTTATCGGAAAACCGGGGACATTATATGATTGAAAATATTATTGAAGATGTAATGAATGACTTCTTCTTTCATCATATTTGTAAATTCAGGGAAAGCTGGACTTTGCCCATCAGTTTTGTAGGGGGAGTGGCTTATCATTTCAGAGACGCCGTTAAATCGCTTTGCCATTCGTATGAGTTTACAATGGGTAAAATATTAAAGAATCCCATGGAGGGACTTGTGCTATATCA
>DASUFG010000071.1:0-5526 GCA_036274715.1 Agriterribacter sp. | reverse complement strand
GTACCACCAGTTAAGGTGGTTGCCAAAACCATAACTAAAAATTTGATTTTCATTTTATTATTTTTTCTACCTTAAAAATTATATTTCTGAAATATGTCAGCAAACTACCGTGTTTGCCATTCGTAAAAACCGTAAGTTGTTTAGCAATACATCCACCTGGTACCATGCGCTATGGTGCTTCATGTACATTATTTAAATATTGCCTGTAGTGTGGTTGCCAGGTATTGTTTACAGTTCATCCAGGTGTGTCCACCGGGAACGATATAGCTTTTTACTTTTACTTTTTTGTCCTCAAACATGGCAATATTCTTTTGAACGCTTTCATACAAAAAATCCTCTGTACCTACACTAATAGTAAACAGCTTCAGTTGGTTATTGATCTTATCCGCATCAGGTGTCCAGTTGCTGAAGTTTTTCTGAAACTCTTCCGTTGCGGTATAAGGTGCATACGAACAGATGTATGCGAACCTGTCTGTATGAGTAAGACCGATATTCAACGTTTGTCCGCCACCGACAGAAAATCCCGCAACAGCGCGGCTTTTGCTGTCTTTTAACACAGGATAATTGGCTTCCACAAAAGGAATAATATCATTCATCACATCTGTTGTAAAATCGGGCATGGGTTTGGGTCTAACATTGCCATAAGGCATTACGATGATCATCGGGACCGCTTTGCCCTGTGCAACCAGGTTGTCGGCAATGAGGTTGGCGCGCCCAACTTTGGTCCAGGTTTCTTCTGTATCGGAACCGCCATGAATCAAATACAATACAGGATACTTTTTCCCGCTTTCAGGATCAAAACCGGGAGGTGTATATACCAGCAACTGGCGCGTTGTGCCAAGCGTTCCGGATTCATAGTAGCGATAGTTAATCTTTCCATGTGGCACATTTTGAAGGGAATGCACGAGCAGTTGATTGCCGGGAATATCTACAATACTGCGTTTAAACCTCTCGTTGGCAAAAATGAGTGTATTATTGGGGTCTGCAAGTTGAACGCTGTCCACCCAAAAACTATAAGGATACATATCCGGTTTTATGGGTCCTACGGTAACGCTCCATACACCCGATGTATCTTTTTGCATAGGTTGAACTTCCCGCGAAAATTCACCGCTTACCCAAACCTTTTGCGCGGTTTGGGAATAATATCGGAAGGTCACTGTATGATCAGGATGCACATCCGGTGAACTGACAGCGGGTGGCCTTTGCGCCTGGATCGATATGACTGAAAACATCAGCATGGCAACTATATAAAAGAAACGACTCATTTCTATAAGATTATTTTATTTAAAGAGTAATGGTGCAGTTTCAGCGAGGAATACTTTGGTATTCATCCAGGTATGTCCGCCACTTGTGACCAGACTTTTATAATTGATATTCTTCGATTTAAGGTAATTGAGAAATTCAACCGTTTGATGATACAGGAAATCTTCATTGCCTACGCTTACCCACATCAATTTCAATTGTGCATTGGTTCTACTCGGGTTATTAATTACCGGGCTGAACTGGTCTTCCATTTCCCGGGGTGTGAGGTAGGCACTGTAACAACAAACCCAGGAAAACTTGTCCATATTGTGGTATGCCGTACGTAATGTTTGACCACCTCCACGGGAAAAACCACCAATGGCGCGGCTATCTTTATTAGCTATTGCCCGGTAGCTTTTTTCAACATAAGGAATCACATTATGGACCAGGTCATCTTCAAAGTCTTTGGCCCTTCTAACCGCATCTGCACTTTCTCTTCCGGTTGGATCTGCAGGTTTTGGTCTTCCTTTTTGTTCCGCCACTCTTGCCTCTATATTTCCGTAAGGCATAACAATGATCATAGGTTTTGCTTTCCCATCGGCAATAAGATTATCCAGTATAAAATTGGTGCGGCCAACTTTAAACCATGTTTCTTCTGTATCTGTTGTTCCGCTTACCAGGTAAAAAACGGGATATTTTGTGGCGTAATTTTTATCGTATCCCGGGGGCGTGTATATCACCAAAGATCCGGTAGTGCCCTGAACGGAGGGATAATATTCGTAGGTGATAGTACCATGGGGTACGTTGCGCATGGCATGCACCAGGTCAATATCTCCAGGAATATCTACCAGGCTTGCTTTAAATCGTTCATTCGGGAAAAAAGCAACATTAGCAGGATCCATAACGGTTATTCCGTCTACTTTAAAACTGTAAGGATAAATATCCGGCTTTACCGGACCTACGGTGACACTCCAAATACCCGATTCATCTTTAGTCATTGGTATGGGCATTTTTTCAAACTGGCCGCTTAGTTTAACTTCTTTGGCAGAGGGCGCCAGGTAACGGAAAGTAACCGTTTTATCAGGATGCACCTGGGGAGATATTACGAATGGTCCTCGTGGAGGCTGCCCCTTTACCATAAAGGAAATGGCAAATATTCCGCAAAACAACAAACAGCGTAAGCATAATTTTTTTAGCATGGTGCAGGTTGATTTAATATTTTCTACTTCATTTATCACAGCTATGTCATTTTGAAATGAAAATGATTGTTTGTCCTGTTTGTGTTGGTATATCATACACAAAAGTGGGTTTTAAACCAGGTGGTGTAATGACTGCTTTTTCTGAGATAACCGGTGCCGGGGTTGCTTCGTTCACATAAAATGGATTGGTGTTCTCCCCTACTGCTTTCTTTAAACTATTGCCATTATTCTGATTCATTTCGTTAGGGATCCTTACACGAAGATTACCCCCAAGTGTTGATTTGATAACCAGTTTTGTAATCCTGCCATCTTTCCATTCCATATCAACTATTTCAAAACCGCCCCGTGCACGAAGTCCGCTGATACGACCTGCAGGTTGCCATACATCGGGCAAGGCGGGTAACAGGTGAATATCTCCATCCGCACTTTGCATCAGCATTTCGGTAATGCCGGAGGTGCAGCCAAAATTGCCATCAATCTGGAAAGGGGCATGCGCATCGAACAAATTATTATAGGTGCCACCGCCACCTTCGTTTGTACCTACAGGTGTAAGTTGATTCTGTATCAATGTATAGGCATGATTGCCGTCCAGCATTCTTGCCCACCAATTCACCTTCCATCCCATACTCCATCCTGTTGAAATATCACCACGCTGAAGGAGCGTATTTTTCGCAGCACTATACAATTGAGGTGTACGGTAAGGAGAAACCTGGCTGGAAGGAAACAGTCCATACAAATGTGAAATATGGCGATGGTGATCATCAGGGTCATCCACGTCGTCTAGCCATTCCTGTAACTGACCGTATTGCCCGATATGCATCGGCGCCAAACGGGTGCGCAATACCTTCAAAGTATCAGCAAAAGCTGCGTCTTTATTCAAAATTTGCGCTGCCCTGATAACGGTGGTGAACACGTCAAACACGATCTGGTTTGTCATGGTTACGCCTGCATCAAGAGAAGAGCCCTGGTGCGCCGCTGGTGCGTTCTCCGGCGACATATCCGGGCAAACCACCAACCAATGATATTTAGGATGCTCCACCAGAAAATCAGCATAAAAAGTGGCAGCACCTTTCAGCACCGGATATACCGACGCCAGGTAAGTTTTATCGCCATTATAGAGATAGTGTTCCCAAAGGTGTTGACTCGTCCACCCGCCGCCATTGTTCCAGGCACCCCAAAAGGCGCCATCAACCGCACCGGTTGCACGCCAGATATCGGTATTGTGATGTGCCATCCAGCCCCCTGCGCCATACATTTCCTTTGCGGTTTGCTTACCTGTAACTGCCATCTCTTCTACCATTTTCAGAAACGGTTCATGCAGTTCGGAGAGATTGGTTTTCTCTGCAGGCCAATAATTCATCTCCGCATTGATATTAATCGTGTATTTGCTATCCCAGGGGGGAAACAATTTGTTGTTCCATATTCCCTGGAGGGTAGCAGGCTGCCCACCTGGCTGTGAGGAAGATATCAGCAGGTAACGGCCAAACTGGTAGTACAGGCTAACCAATTGCGGGTCATTGGCAGAGTTGAAGTTTTTGAGTCGCTCATCAGTGGGAAGTTTCGCAGCATCCGTGGTTCCAAGATCAAGTTTTACGCGGTTAAAATATTTTTGATAGGCAGGAACATGCTCTTTTAATATATCTGAAAAAGATTTTTTAACAGCTTTCTCCAAATAAGCTGCAGCTCTTTTATTTTCATCGCCGGAAATGTCATGATAATTATTGAAGTTGGTCGCAATAGAGATATAGATGGTAACTGCATCGGCATCTTTCACCATAACAGCAGTATCATTTGACGAGTAAGTACCGCCCTCCATTTTGAACTGAACAATACCTTTATATTTTACCATTCCCTTTACACCTTCGTGATCGATGGTGGTACCGCTGATGGTTAATTGCCTGGCAGGAGTAGCATGTATTGCAACGGTTGGTTGAGGTGTGGAATAAAAAGCCGAAAAGGAAATACTGCGTGGTTTACTTGCCGTTAAGTGCACTACGATCACCCGGTCGGTAAAGGAGGCCAGTACTCCCCTCGTGTAGGTAACATCACCCACATCATACGAAGTTTTTGCAACCGCTCTTTCAATGTCCAGTTCACGATAATAATGAGTATAGTTTTCCTGGCCACCGAAAACGAGGTGAAGCTCACCTGCGGGCTCAAACATCTGCCCCTGCGATTTTTTACTGATGATTAACCGGTTAGCCATCTGCTCCGCCTCTTTTTGCCGGCCTCCAAATATCAGTTTCCGAATAGCCGCCAGTGAGTCAAGGATCAAAGGATTGGCGTTACGGTTGGGGCTGCCACTCCATAAAGTATTTTCGTTTAACTGCACCGTTTCCGCATCTACATTGCCGTATATCATGGCGCCCAATCTTCCATTTCCGACAGGCAGCGCATTCTCCCATGTTGAACCGGATGGCTGATTATACCAAAGCTTCATGCCGGTATTGTTTTGCGAAAGGCACACGAACGATACAAAGACGAGATAAATGGATAAAACTTGTTTCATTACTTATTTTGAATTTGCAACAGAAAACAGGAAGCTTCACAAAAAATCAATGTCCAAAGAAAGAATCTTGTATCCGCCGGTCAACTGCTGACCTATGTCCTGATCATTTCTTTTCACCCGTGAACACCTGACATCAGTTTCCCGCAACAGTTACTTTTATCTGCGTAAATGAATGCGGCGGGAAGCTATACGTCAACTGGTTGTTGGCCATTCTGATATTTTGCATTGTTGGGTGATATTGCCCCTGTTTATCAAATGTGAAGGCGCCTTTCAGATCGTTGCTGTTGATTACACTAGCCTCGGCATTTCCAGAAAACTTGCCTGCATGGCTTACAATATTGGCGGTAATGGCTTTATCCTGGTGCCGGTTTATAACATTAATGAAAATAGTTTTATTCTCTGCTGAATAAACAGTGGTTACATCAAGATAAGGGATGCCTTTATATTGAGCAGTATTGAAAGTATCGCAATCCACATAAGTATCAACAGATCTTCCAGTGCAGTTGGCAGAGAATAACTTGAAAGTGTAAAATAAGGGCGACTTAAAAGTTCCTTTTACCGGATCACTCGACAACA
>DASUFG010000070.1:0-5495 GCA_036274715.1 Agriterribacter sp. | reverse complement strand
TTGGCTATTGCGTTAAACTCTGTCCCATTATGGTTGTCGCTAAAAAAAGAAAGCGTTATGTCAGGATGATATTTCAAACCAAATTCAGTGGGTTGTGTGTTTCTGAAACCGATATTGGCATCAAAAGTCAGAAACCTCTGTAACAGATCATTTTTATCAAATTGCAGATTTTTTTGATCGTACCCGTAGAGGTAATATTTGTCGTTTTCAAAAGAAAGTTTACCATACAATTCCTGTTTCCCCGGAGTAATGGTACTGCCGAATATAGTTGCCCCGGCATCGGCGTATTCCTGGTAGCTGATTGATTTTCCTTTCGATGAAATATAATGTCCTAAAATACTGAGGGTGGCATTTTTGCCATTGTTAAAACCCAGTCCCGCCTGTACGACAGGGGTCTGGAAGTTCCCGTATCCCAGCTTCACAAAATTACTGGTGGGCCACTGATTAGCCGAAGAATCAATATTCAGTGCAAGCGGGCTGATAGCCAAGGGCTCATAGGCAAGGGTAAGGCTGGTAACCGGAATCGTATAACTAAACCTGGGTTTTGTAGTATCGGGCACAGGAGGCGCCGCGGCAAAGTTAATTTTGGCAGCGTCTTTCAGTTCCGGTTTAAAAGATGAGGTGATATTAATGGTTTGTTGATTCAACGGAACCTGTGCATAGGTTGTTGCTATGCAGAATAGAATTCCCGAGATGGTTAAAATAAGTGGAGGTGTGTATATTGAGTTTTGCATGATCATCATTTTTATGCCGGTAAATAAGCGGTAAATGCTGCTACCTTTTTATTAGCCACCGATCTTGCTTTCCGCTTTCTCTATATTGATCAGGGCAGCTAGTTTTTCCGAAGCTTCGTTTTTTAACTCCGTTATTTTACAGTTGTCCACAACACTTTGCAATGTAGCTTTAGCATTAAAATAATCTTTCTGTTTCAGGAAGATATCTCCGAGCAATATATAGGCCTTTGTGATCCAGTAGTCGTACGACCCTGATTTATTGATCGTTTCAAATGCCGCTTTATCTGCATTTTTTAGATCATTGAGCGCATAATAGCAACTGGCAATTTCATACCGGGCCTCGGCCGCAAAGGAAGCTTTGTTAATGCTTACAACATTTTTAAAATTCTGGATGGCATCAGCGTACTGCTCTTTATTTTGTTGAGCCCTTGCAGTGGCCATGTATGCCAATACTTTGTCATCAACACTTGTATTTTTTTCCTTCAAAAGTTCCTGTGCATTGGCCACTGCCGCCTCCCATTTTTTTTGATTGTACTGGCTGCGTAATAACCCGCGCATGGCATCCAGCCTGTTTTCTCCGCCCCCGGCAATTTCCTTAAGTTTTGTAAAATATTCTTCTGCCTTTGCATAGTCCTGCAATTCAAAGTAGTAAATCCTGCCTGCCTGGGCAGTTGCTCTTTCCGCGTACTTACTTGGTCCAAGGTCAGCTACTTCCGCATAACCACCTACAGCATTTTTCCAATCTTTACGCTGGTTATAAATCTCGCTTCTCAAAAACCACGCATCTAATGCGTGTTGCCCATCCGGAAATTTTGTAATGTAGTTATTGAAGGCGATAAGCGCACCATTATAGTCTTTGTCAACATATTTGTTTTCGGCCGCCTTATACGTAAGGTTATCTTCTTCGTTAATGGTAACAGAACGGCCTGTACTTTTCATGAAGCTTATATATTCGTCTGTTTTACCTTCAGCCGCATAAATTGCTTTTACGTTGTCAATAGCCTCAGTCGCTTCCAGGGTATTTGGATACTGGTCCACCAGTTTTTTAAATTGATTCAGTGCTTCTGCATTGTTGTTGAGATTGTAATACGACAAACCCAGCTTAAGTTGAGCCTCGGGTTTAAGATTACCGGCAACCGGGGCCGAAAGGACATTATTTAAATAGGGTACGGCTTCGCGGTATCTTTCGTCCGCGAGATAAGTTTTTGCTATTTCGAGGTTAACATCCGGCATAAGTTGTGAAGACGGGTATTTTTTTTCGATGCTTTTCATGAGTGTTATTTTCTCATTGGCATTGTTAATTCCGGAGATCATGGCTGCCTGGTAACTGGCGTAATCGCCTGAGGGCCAGGAATAGCTGATAACAGTATTGTATAACGACTTAGCCCTGGTAAAATCCTTCTCCATATAATAACAATCGGCCAAACGCAGGTAGGCGTCCTGCTCTATAGCTTTTGCATTTACTGAAGGTTTTCTTGACACCTGGTCAAAATACGACAATGCCTGGCGGTAATTTTCTTTACGGTAGTAACAATAGCCAAGGTTGTATTTGGCATTGATAACGCTTACTTCACCGCTTGAGTAAGAAGGGCTATTCAGATAAGCATTATAGTAAAGTATCGCTTCGTCGAGCCTGTTCTGGCGATAAGCAATTTCCCCAAGCCAAAAATTAACATATGGTAAAACGGGGGCGTTAAAAGGATCTTTCGATGCCTGCTCCAGGAGTGTTCTAGCTCCACCCAGGTCCTGATCATTAATTAACTCCATTGCTCTTCCGTATAAAATACGGGGATACATTTTTTTAACGTTTTCGGAAGGCGATTGCAATTTGGCAAGAATGCTCAACGCCTCCCGGTAATTGTTTGTGTTCGCCAAAAGTCCTGCGGCAATTTCCACGGCGTCTTTCCGGTAAACGGAGTTGGGATATTCATCAAGAAAGTTCTTAAACTCGGTAAGTGCAATATCCTGGAACCCCAACTCATAAGAGAGCTTCGCATAGTTGAATTTCGATACTTCCCTTTGCGCGGGGTTGGTATTGTTGGCTGCACAAAAAGAAAAGGCGTTTCTTGCATTTGCTTTTTGCTCCAGTTTAAGGTAAGCATCCCCTAGAATGTACATAGCATTCTGACTCAATGAATCCTGTCCGCCACTCAGTTGTTTTAATCCCTCAACAGCCTTATTTAATTGTTTAGACACATAGTAACAATAGCTCAACTGGTACAGCGTTTCCCTGCTTACTTTACCTGTTTTATTTACATATTCTTCCAGGTACGGAAGAGCTTTTGCATATTCTTTTCTTTCAAACAAAGCATGCCCGATCAGTTCCTTCATAGGAACATCATAATACCCGTTTGATTTTTTAAGCGCCGCTTCGCCATACTCTAGTGCCTTGTCTTTTTGCCCCTGCACGTAATAAATATTTGCCACATAAAACGGTACTACATTTTTGTATTGATTATCCTTTTCAACTTTTTGGAATGCGGTCAATCCTTCCTTATAGTTTCGATTGGAGTAAGCGATCAGTCCATAGTAATAATTGGCATCCTTGAAATTGGGATCTGAAGTGTTTTTTGCAATGGATTCAAGTAAAGGTGCTGCTTTATTGAATTGCTGTAAAGTGAAATAAGCATAGCCCTGGTGAAATTTCATGTCTCCAACCTGCCTGTTGCTCAGGTTATCCGAATTGGTTTGTTCGTAGTATTCCAATGCCGCAGTCATATCATTTTGGCGAAAATAATATTCTGCAGTATAAAAGCTCAATCTTTGCCTTAACGAGACATTATAGTTTGATACGATGAACTGCTTTGCTTCTTCGGCTGCAAATGCTTCATTTTGTTGCAAGCCGCAGGCAATGCTATAAAAATATACATCATTGTAGGTGATCGCATTGTTACTACGGTCCGTAGAACGCATCGCATTTTTTAACTCTTTAAAAATCGGGTAAGCCAGGCTATACTGTCCTTTCTGGAAAAATTCTTTCGCTTGTTTGTATTCCGCCCCGGGATCTGTATAAATACTGGTTTGCTGTGCAACGGCATTTCCCGCAATAAAGAAAAATGTCATTATCAAATATAAAGAACGTAATCGCATCATGGTATGTAGTGGTTATCAAACAACGCTGCTATAGTTTTGCAGATTGTACGAAGTTCAATCCTCTTTTGTTACAAATTTCTTAAAGTGAGAATCGACGCTAAGGTACTGTGAACCTGTTTGGCAATAACCATTCCAGATCGCTTGTGGATAAAAGGTTGGTATCTCTTATTTTTGCTCCTTAAAATAACTTAAATGAAGAAGTTTTTATCTACAGGCTATCCAGACTGGGCGTTTAATATCGCCATGCTACTCTTACGTGTGGGCTTGGGTTTAATGATTTTGATGCGTGGTTACAACAAACTGGTGCATTTTGCAGATAAGAAGAATACATTCATGAATTTTTTAGGAATGGGCAGTACTCTTTCGCTTTCGCTGGTTGTTTTTGCTGAATTCTTCTGCGCCATGTTTGTCATCCTGGGCTTGTTTACACGCTTTACCGTATTGCCGCTTGTAATTGCCATGTCGGTGGCTTTGTTTAAAGCCCACAAAGGCGATGTTTTTGCCACCGGAGAAACCGCGGCTTTATTTCTAACGGGATTTGTTGCTATTCTATTGGTAGGGCCGGGCAAAGCGAGTGTTGATGGCATCATGGGGAAATGAGCAACAATGCCGGAGACATGGTTTTACTTTAGCATATTTAGAACCGCGTACATCTTACGGATCAAAGAAGATGGAGCGCCATTATAATTGTTCACTAAAAACGAGAAAACATAGGTCGTGCCGTCTGCTGCTGTATGGTAGCCAGCAAAGCCTTTTACATCTTTTATCATTCCACTTTTCATCTTCATGCCATTATATTCAGGCAATGAATTGTAAAACGCCTTAAACCAGCTTTGGTTTTGGGCATAGTGGAGCACCGCCACCTGCGCATGTGTGGTAACCCGGTTTAGCGGTGAAAGCCCTGAACCATCCACTATGTTTAACTCCAATGGATCGATGCCGTTTTGCTTCCAAAAATCCTTAACAACGTTAACGCCGGAATCGGTTGCGGCATATCCTTTCTTTTCAATTGCCATTGTTTTCAATAATGCTTCTCCATACAGGTTGATACTTTTTTTGTTGAACCAGTAAATGATAGAATCTAAAGAAGGGGAAGTTTCGGTGTGAATAATGGAATAGTCATCGGGCTTGAGATTGGGTTGCCCGGCCAGGTCATTTGCGGACGTGGCTTCAGCCATTATACCTGTGTCGCGCATTCTTTCTTTCAGTTCTTCAACAAATTGTTTATCGCCCGAGGGGAAAGCTCCTGAAATGCCAAATCCTTTTTCACGCACAGGGATGGTGCCGGCTATAATTCCGTTGCTATCCTTTAAAGGGAAATAAATATAAGCATTGTCTCCTGTTCCAGCAGCCGCGGAAGTGGCTGTCGAATGAAAACTGTATCCAAACAATTTAGGATTGGTACGGGCAATATGAACCGGGTCCCCAACATTGTTGCCCGATTGTAACAACAGGTCATATTGGTTTTCCCGCCAGTTTAATTTTGCTGCCCCGGCTCCATAGTAGTTCCCGATATCCTGCCATATCCAACCGTCGGGTATTGTATTGGGCTCCCACTGCCGGCTATCCACAATAACAGAATGGTATTTTAGATTTTTTTGGGAAAGCGACTGAATAATCCTCGATAACATTCCGGCAGCCTTGGTATCGTTCCATCGTTCACTTCCC
>DASUFG010000069.1:0-10185 GCA_036274715.1 Agriterribacter sp. | reverse complement strand
GGTGATATCCACCTTTACTTCGTTTTTATCCCAGGTGCTGATTTTCATTTCACCAAAGGAATTGTTCAACGCTATACTCTCATTGCTCGCAACGGTGTAAGATTTGCTGTAATTTTTTCTTTTCTCCACTACAGGATCATTTGTGGCCAGTACGGTCACACACCATGAAAGCAATATTGCCGTAAGCGCTATGTGTACTATATTTTTCATAATGATTTACTTTTTGATTCTTTAATCTTTTGAATAATGCTTAATTGTTGATTAAGGAGTTCGATCTGTAACTGCAGATTAGAGATCATAGCCTCAAGTAATTCTTCTTTGTTGGGATTTTGCGGTAATTGAAGTTTCAAAACAGTGTAGGCGCTATCCAGGCGTTGAACATCAAAACTGAAGGTGGCGTATAGAGCAGGTTCATCTTGCTGAATCGCTTTCAATTCCTTTTGTTTTTCTTCTATCAGTTCCGAAAAGTGCGCGGCATGCTGCGCATAAACCGGGTCAATAGCCGCAATGTCGATGTCGTTTGCTGGTAGGTCGGTTTTGGTTTTTGCCAGGCCCTGGTTGGCAAAGTTGCCCCGGTTGAAAAGAAAGTAACCCGCTGCCAACGTTATAGTAAGCACTACGGCCGCCGCTACACTCCACGATTTTTTTTTCAGGGAGTGCACCGGCTTTGAAACACCGGCATTCAGATCCTTTTCAATTTGCTCCCAAACCTTTTCCGGGGGTTTTTCTATATCGAAACCTTCCCTGTTATGGTTAATAAAGCGATTTAAGTTATTGCTCATGTCATGCTCCTCTTTTAATAATAGTCAATAGTTTTTGTTTGGCCCTGATGTATTGGGTTCGCACCGTAGATTCGGATACACCAAGGACCTGGGCGATTTCTTCATGGTCGTATCCTTCCAGCAGATAGAGACTCAGTACAGTTCTGTAGCCGGGGGGTAGCTGTTTTATCGCGTTTAAAATAAGTGCAACCTGCCATTGCGTTTCCGTTTTATCCTCTTCGGCATATTCTATTTGTTGATTTAGGTCGGCCTGTTCTATTTCTACCAGGTTAATCCTTTTTTTCTTCAGTTGGTTAATAGATTTATTAACAACAATCTGCTTTATCCACGCGCCAAAACTGCTTTTGTTCTGAAAGCTGCCGATATGATGAAAGGCATCAATAAAGGACTCCTGCAGTACATCTTCCGCTTCAACGCTATTATTTAATATCCGGAGGCTGGTGTTATACATTGCTTTGGCATATTGTTCATATAGCCTTTTAAAGCTCGTAACATCGCCTTCCTGGCAGCGCTTTACCAGGTGTATGTATTGATCTTGTTCTGCGATTAATTCCAAAAAAGCCGTTTTTGTACTATTAATATAGGTATAAAGACAATGGCATAAACCGGATGTTGCATGAATGATACATTTTTTTGCCAGAAATGCACCGCATACTCCAAAAATGCCTGGTGCTTGCAGCATTCAATTTTATTACACCTCAATTTTGCGAACCATAAAATCTAAAGTAGGTTTGTAGTCATGAATGTACTTGAACGCTTCGCAGCTATCACCACCTTTATTTTTGATATTGACGGTGTGTTAACCGATGGAACCATTTTGGTCTTCCCGGGCAATAGCTTTGTTCGTCGGATGAACATCAAAGACGGCTATTCACTCCAATTGGCAATCAAAAAGGGATATAAAATCGCGGTCATTACCGGTTCGCATGCTCCGGCTGTACAGGAAAGACTTAGCGGTTTGGGGATAGAAGATGTATATCAAAAAATAGAGCATAAAAAGGACCAGGTTAGCTCATATATGGCTGAACATAATCTAAATAAGAAGGAAGTCCTTTTTATGGGAGATGATATTCCGGACCTGGATGCGATGCAACTGGCCGGGTTAGCTTGTTGTCCTGCCGATGCGGTGACTGAAGTAAAAACAATCGCAGACTATATTTCTCCCTGGGGCGGCGGAATGGGTTGCGTGAGAGATGTGATAGAAAAGGTGTTGAAGATCAATGGGCATTGGGACGCAGACACAACGGTTGCCAGTAAATAGAATGGCACTTTACGTAGGAACAAATACATTGCCCATTCCTCGCCTGACTTTCGACGGACGAATGCGGGCAAGCGGCGGTTTCAACAAATATCTGACCGTAACTTGATGGGCATTACACCCGTGAAATACGGTATTAAAAAGGAATCGAAGATCATTTTTTTAAAACTGGCGCGCACCTTATATCAATCCGGTAACACCTCACATTCCCAGCCTTTTAATGCACCGTACTTTCTGATTTCATCTGCGGTTTTATTGCATCCTTTTTCTTTAATACTGCCCGCAAGGTCTTTGCATTCGTAGCATCGGTTTTTCATGCATGCATATGAGAGAAAGACCAATGTAAAGATCATGAGCCTTTTCATATTGCTGTAGTTTTATGGAATTTTAAATCAATCCCTTTGCAGGAAAGTAGCCATAAATAAGGCTGCTCACATCTTTTTTTCGCTGCACAAGTTCTTGATAATTTTCCATCGGGATTTGCTGGGGAATGCAGTCATCGATGCCCTGTGGCAGAAATAAATGCAATGTTGATGGCAAAATATTCAAACAAAACGCAGGATAAGGTCCAAAAATGGCTGCATGAAAAGGAAGCCGGAAGACTGAAAATCGGTGAGAGCAACAAGAAAGTCAAATGCCAAAAAACAGGCAATTGAGATCGGCCTGTCAGAAGCGCCTGAGAACGGCTCGGAAGTATACCAAAAGATGGTGACAAAGAGAACTGTACCTGGAAAAAGCTACCCAAGAGCTTGTTCCGGAAAAGACAGCAGAATAGAAAAGTAAAGTACAAAAATAAAAGCGCCCGCGAATGAGTATTAGCATTTACCAACCTACATAAGAAGGTGGCTTTATTCCTTTCAATCGCAGGTAAACAATAATTTGTCCCACATGATGCGACTGGTGATCGTGCAACAATATAAAAATTTGCCGTTTTGTCATTGTTCCGGCAAAGAATTGAACCGGCTTGTCCAGTTGCTGAGCGTCAAAATCCTCATGAGCTTCCGAACCAATATCGTACGCAGCAGTTAGGATTTGAATTACTGTTGCTTTGCTCTTCAGCGTTGTATCGATTGCAGGTGCTTTTTTATCCGCCAAAAGGTATGATGTACTAAGCCATTGAATGTTCTGCGCTATATGCAATAGCTGTTCCCTGAAACTCATTTCCTCCGGTGTTGGCCTAAAATCGTAATCCGGTTCCGGCATCAGTTCCGCCATCTTTAGTGTGTATGCTTTGGCATTGCTCCATTTACGGGCTAATTGAACAAGCAGGCTGTCGTTTTGCTGACCTGCGGTTTTGAATGGAATACAATAAAAAAGAACTGCAAAAAACAATAATGCTGGTTTTGGCTTATACATGGCATTTCTAACTAAAATGGATAACTAGAAAGTTGGGGAAACTCAAAAGGATTAAAGGTATTAAGATTTCATCATGTATCACTATTTCTTCTGTTTCGTTTCGTCTTTGTTACCGCATCATATGGATTTACAATTTGAAAGCAGTTTGTAATTTGAGGTTTATCGTTTTGCGGCGAGCGATCAGTTATAAGCCAATAGCAGCCATAACCCAAAATTTATCCCGGGCGTTTCGGATTTACTATCTGAACTTTGTATTTTGATTTGCACATTCGGGATTGATTTTCGATTCTTTTACCCGGATATATCAATTTTTCTATTCCCGCTTTCTGCGTTACTTTCGCTAAAATTTTTAATACATGAACTTGCACGAATACCAGGCTAAAGAGCTGTTGAAAAAATTTAATGTTCCTGTTCAGGATGGCATACCCGTTGATACCGCAGAAAAAGCGGAGGAAGCTTATAAGCAATTGAAAGTTAATTATGGCAATAATTTCGCGGTGGTAAAAGCACAGATTCATGCGGGTGGACGTGGAAAGGGGAAGATAGAAGGTTCTGACCAACGTGGTGTTGCTGTGGGCAAAAGTGCAGAGGAAATTAAAACCATTGCTGGAAATATTATCGGCCGAACGCTTGTAACTATACAAACGGGACCTGCAGGAAAACTTGTGAGTAAAGTATTGGTGGCCCAGGATGTTTATTACCCGGGTGCAAATCCTGTAAAGGAATTTTATCTTTCCATATTGCTCGATCGCAGTAAAGGTGAAAATGTGATTATGTACAGTACAGAGGGTGGAATGGATATTGAACAGGTAGCACACGATACACCAGATAAAATATTCAAAGAATGGGTTCATCCTTCTGGGGGGCTGCTCCCCTTCCAGGCCCGCAAAATCGCGTTTAATTTTGGATTAAGTGGCGAAGCATTTAAGAATTGCGTAAAATTTGTCACCAATTTATATAAGGCTTATGTAGAGTTGGATTGCAGCATGCTGGAGATCAATCCATTGTTTAAAACCAGCGATGAAAAGATGATCGCCGTGGATTGTAAAATGAATCTTGATGACAATGCCTTAATGCGTCATACAGACCTGGAAGCACTCCGTGATATCAGCGAGGAAGACCCCACAGAAGTGGAAGCTCATAAATACAATCTCAACTTCATTAAACTGGATGGAAATGTTGGTTGTATGGTAAATGGCGCAGGATTGGCCATGGCATCGATGGACATGATAAAACTAAGTGGTGGCGAGCCCGCCAACTTCCTGGATGTGGGTGGTACCGCCAATGCGCAAACGGTGGAAGCCGGTTTTCGTATTATTTTAAAAGACCCCAAGGTAAAGGCCATACTCATTAATATATTTGGTGGTATAGTACGCTGCGACCGTGTTGCTCAAGGAGTAATAGATGCCTACAATTCTATAGGCGATATTAAGGTACCTATTATTGTGCGCCTGCAGGGCACCAATGCCGAGGAAGCTAAAAAGTTGATCGAAGAAAGTGGCTTAAAAGTGCAATCGGCCATACTGCTTAGCGAAGCCGCATCGCTGGTAAATAAGGCTGTTGCATAAAGATTATATCTATTGAAGGTGAAAAGAAAAAGGTGAAAGGCTTCGCAGTTTTTCACCTTTTTTGTTACAACATCCAGGAGCAAATTATTGTGTGCTCGTTCTCATTGCTCAAAGCTTATTGCTCCCACGGCCAATTACGTTTAACCTCTTGCTACTTTGCGTTTTTCTTTCACTTTCTCATCCCACCAGCTCCTCTTTGGCTATTTTATTATACTGTTCAGACAATTTTCGCTGTATTTCAAAAGGAACAATCGCGTATTCATGAAAATGCATTTTGAATTTAGCCCTGCCCTGGGTTAAGGACCTGAGACTTGAAGAATAATCATCCATCTCCGACAATGGCACTTTAGCGATTACCTTAGTGAGGTTTCTTTCTGTGTCAATCCCTTCCACCAGGGCCCTACGGGTTTGCAAATCACCCATCACAGCGCCTGTAATATTTTCGGGACACAAAACTTCTACCTGGTAAATCGGTTCAAGCAGTTGGGGTGCGGCCATTTGAAATGCATTTTTGAAAGCCATTAACCCCGCTATTTTAAAAGAAATATCGTTACTATCAACCGGGTGCATTCGTCCATCAAATACGGAAACCCGGATATCCCGAACATACGATCCTGTTAAGGGACCTTCCTGCATTTTTTCCATTACTCCTTTCAGTACAGAAGGTAAAAAGCGCTGGTCAATAGCTCCGCCAACAATGCAATTGTAAAAAACCAGTTTCCCACCCCATGGTAATTCGTGGGTGTCTCTCCCTCTTACATTTAAGCCAGATGGATCCGGCATGTTTTCATACCAGGGTTCTATTCGCATGTGAACTTCACCAAATTGCCCAGCTCCGCCCGACTGCTTTTTGTGGCGATAAACCGCCTCCGCAACAGTTCTTATGGTTTCGCGGTAAGGGATTTTGGGTGTTTCAAAAGCCACATCCACTTTATGCTGATGTTCGAGTTTCCATTTAATAACAGCCAGGTGCATATCTCCCTGGCAATATAGAAGCGTTTGTTTTAATTCAGAAGATACTTTCACTATTAGTGTGGGATCTTCATCCCGTAGCTGGTGCAACGCAGCAGACAGCTTTTCTTCTTCACCTTTTTTTATGGTAGTGATGGCGATGCTCATGTTGGGGGGAGGAAATTGTATCGGTTCTAATTCATAACTCACGTTTCTATCGTGTAGCGTGTTATTTACATGGGTGTTTTTTAATTTTAATGTTGCACCGATGTCGCCCGCGCTTAGTTCGCTTACATTTATTCTTTTATTTCCCTCCATAATAAACAACTGGTTCAATTTTTCGGAGATGCCTGTGGTTTCATTGATAAGTTCCATACCCGATTTCAGCGTTCCGGAAAAAACCTTCATAAAAGATAGCTCACCTACATGCGGTTCGGAAATGGCCTTGTAAATAAATGCGCAAACGGGCTTGTTGGCTTCACAAACAATTTTTTCGCCTTTTAAAGAAACCTGCGGTGGCATTTCATTGGCGCTGGGGCAAACATTATCAATAAAGCCCATCAGGCGCCCGCTTCCCATATTGCGTTCTGCAGAAAGACAGAACAAAGGAAAAAGATCATGATTAATCATCGCTTTTTTCATGCCAGCCTTGATCTCATCTTCATCCAACTCGCCTTTTTCAAAATATTTTTCCATTAATGTTTCGTCATTGCCGGCAACGGCTTCAATCAGTTCTTTATGCAGGCGGTCGGCTTTTTCTTTTTCTTCCGCAGGGATAACCATTTTCTCCGGCTTGCCGCCGGCATCTTTAAATTTATACATTGTCATCCGCAAAACATCTATGATACAATGAAATCCTTCACCCTGCTGCAGCGGATACTGTATCACGGTAACATTATTCCCGAAGTGCTGCTTTGCTTCCTGTACAGTGTTGTCGTAATCGGATTTGTCTTCATCAAGATGATTTACGGCGAAGATCATCGGGGTTTTAAATTGTTCCGTATACTCCCAAATTACATCTGTACTTACTTCCACACCCATCGTGGCATTCAATAGCATAATACCGGTATCGGCTACCCGAAGTGCAGAAAGTACTTCCCCAACAAAATCATCATACCCGGGTGTATCTATAATATTGATCTTGTATCCCCGCCATTTGGTGTGCATCAGTTTGGAGAATATGGAGTTACCCCTATCCTGTTCCAGTTCGTGATAATCACCTACAGTATTTTTTTCGGTAATGGTTCCCCGTCTGGAAATTAAGCCGGCCTCAAACAGTAAACATTCGGCAAGCGTCGTTTTACCGGAGCCGGCATGCCCAAGCAGAACGATGTTCTTTACATGGGAAGTATCAAATTCGGCAGCCATGGCAATGAGTTTTAAAGTGAATAATAGAAATCATAAATAACGTTAAGGGCATAAAACAGTAACTGCAATCCGGAAGGTAATTGTCTTCCATTGCACTGCATGATCTTCCCAATATTTTTGTTTACGTATAATTGATGAGGAACCGCTGAAAATCATTTTTTATTTCGTGCAGGGTGTGCCTGAGATGTTGATATTCCGAAGATAATTTTTCATAATCGGAAGCTATTGTTCCAGGGGGGTGACTGTCATCCGTTTGCATTTGAAAAGCGGGCGCTTTGTTATACGATTTAATGGATTGTTTCAGGTCGTGGATGTTGGCAAGTTGGATGTCGAACTGGTTTTCGTAATGTTCAACGTCTTTGAGGGCTTCTTTGCTGGTGATATGGGCTGCGGCTTGCTGCAATTCGTTTTTCATGCGGGTAAACTCTTCGCGTTGTGAACGTAAGGCCTCCCTCCAGGTATTACATTCTTCTGAAAAACTTGCAATGTCTGTGGTAACCATGGGCAACAATTTTAAAAAGTGAAGAAATGAATAAATTGTTTCAATTAGCCAATGGGAGCGGATTGTACTATTTAAAAGTACTAAAAAATATAAATACACAGTTGCTTTTGTGCATAAATAAAAAAACCATCCGTGCAGCTTACAGCTGCGCCGGATGGGTTGTTGTCTATCAACTTCCAGAAAAAAGTTTACTGTGTTATCATCGGTATAATAATCCGGTCATCACCTAAAATGCACTCTACAAAGTATTCTCCTTTTGCATAAGCTGTAAGGTTAATTTCATTCACAGTATTCATCATTGTCGTGTGCAAAATTCGTCTGCCAACCCGATCGTACACTGTTACGTTCACAGGTTTTGGAGGCAGTTTGGAGAACACAAGTTTTGCAAGTCCGTTGCCTGGGTTCGGTGATAATTTAATTCTTATATCCCCGAGGTAAATATCTCCGTTTGGAACAAAGAAATATCCGTTTGATTCACCCATACAGGCGGAGCCCGTGCTGGTAACTGCTACTTTATACGTTCCGTAACCTCTTGGTTTGTATTTTTTGTCGGTAGCATCCGGTATCAATATACCATTTTTATACCATTGATAAGTGTCTGCCTGGGAAGCGACCAGTTCAATACCCACTTGCGTAATAGTAGGTATGGGCAGGTTAGCCATATCCAGGTTAATTGCATCGCTTACCGTTTTACCACAACCTGTTACAGATACACTATATGTGCCGGATGAAGCCGCAGTAATGGTTTGCGTGGTTTCGCCAGTGCTCCATAGGTAAGACGCACCAGCATTTCCAGCATCAAGTACTACACCGTAACCAAAGCAGATCGTGCTGTCATTGCCAAGGTTTACAACAGATGGTGCATAAGCCTGGGTAACCTCAATTTCGGCATTACCGATGCATCCATTCTTATTTACGGTTACATTGTATGTGCCCGCTGCGTTCACGGTGAGCGTCTGCGACACCTCTCCTGTACCCCAGGTATATAAGGCTCCGGGATACCCAGCATTGAGTGTAATGCTGCTGCCTGTGCAAATAGTGGTGTCATTGCCTAAAGTAACCGGCAGTGTTGTGCTAATATCCACTTTTATCGACCCCGAACCGCTGCAACTGCCATTCGCTACGGTCACTATATAAGTTTGTGCGCTGTTGGCTGTAATTGTTCTTGTTGTTTCCCCAGTGTTCCATAAATAAGTAGCGCCTGGATTTCCTGCATCTAATGTAAGCAAGCTGCCGGCACAGATTGTTGTATCCTTGCCGAGGTCCACGGTAAGCGTGGGGGCTACGGTTACGTTAATAGCATCTATTGCCTTGCAGCCACCGCTGGTTACTGTAACGATGTAAGTGCCGCTTGCATTTACAGAAATGGTTTGGGTGGTAGCACCGTCCGGAGCCCAGTCGTAAGTGGCACCTGTGTGGGTTCCTGCATCAAGTATGATGGTGCTGCCGGCGCAAATCGTGGTATCGTTGCCCAAATCAACTGGTATGGCCGTTCCACTTACAAACACATCTTCCCCATAGGTATTCACAACTCCCGCACTCGTTTTAACAGTTAGTGTTACGTGGTAGGTGCCTGGTTGAGCATAGCTGTGCGTTGGGGTAAGATTATTACCGGTAAGTATTGGTGAACTGTCACCGAAGTCCCAGGTCCGTTCCATAATACTTCCTGAGCATTCTACGGAGGCATCTACAAAGCTTGCCAAAATCGGGCTGCATGAACCTGTCAGAGTATAGTTGAACTTAGCTTCAACGGCTGGTTTGGCTGTAATTATTATTGTATCCGTAACTGTGCATCCACCCTGTGACACCCTTACCCAATATTTTCCTACTCCTAACGCTACGGTCGTCTTGCCTGTTTCACCAGCGTAAACGAATGGCAGGTAGGTGCTACCCCATTGATAAGTAGCCCCGGTTACTCCTGCATCCAGGATAATTTGTCCGCCGGGGCACATGGCTTGATCCGGCCCTAAGTCCACTGCAAATCCTGGGGTATTAACGGTTATCACTTTAGAGTCCGTTCCACTGCAACCACCGTTGGTAACAGTCACAGAGTAGGTACCGGCCGTGGATACCGATATAGTTTTTGTAATGGCCCCTGTATTCCAGAGGTAGGTGGCCCCTGGGTTACCAGCATCGAGCGTAACACTGCTACCCGAGCAGATGGCTGCATCAGGACCGAGGTCAACCACTGGCGGTGCAGTTACAGTAATCACTTTAGTATCTGAGTCACTGCAACCATTTTTGGTCACAGTCACCGAATAGGTACCGGCAGTAGATACCGATATAGTTTGAGTAGTGGCCCCTGTACTCCATGAGTAAGTAGCTCCTGTAACACCTGCATCAAGTGTGATACTGCTTCCCGAACAGATGGCTGCATCAGGACCGAGGTCAACCACCGGA
>DASUFG010000068.1:0-3033 GCA_036274715.1 Agriterribacter sp. | reverse complement strand
TTTTCAAAGTATCGATAAATCCCGGCTTCGGTTGTACCAATATCTTCTGCCAGCTTCTTAAAAGTAAAAACTTCAAACCCGTTTTTATAAATTAATTGAATACTGTGCTGTATAATCTTTTTTCCCAACTCTGACTTTTCGGGGTTGCGTAAAAACAACGCCTCATTCATTTTTATTTGTATCTGCAATTTCATTGCTGTCTGTATTTGGAGGAATATCTGAAATATGCCCCAAAGCTACGGGAAAAATATTTTACAATTATTTAAGATAGTTATACTATCATTTCGGATGATATTACTATCTTCGTCGAATAATCTACACATATGAACCTATTACACGTATTCAAAAACTTAAAGAACGATTTGCCTGCCAGTATAGTGGTGTTTTTTGTTGCGGTTCCACTATGCCTTGGAATTGCATTAGCATCGGGGGCACCATTGTTTGCAGGTATTATCGCAGGTATAGTAGGCGGTATTGTGGTTGGCATGGCAAGCGGTTCACCTTTGGGCGTGAGTGGCCCAGCAGCTGGACTAGCGGTAATCGTTTTAACTTCTATTGCAACACTTGAAGGTTCGTGGACAGCATTTTTAACTGCTGTTGTTTTAGCAGGGGTATTTCAAATGTTTTTAGGTTTTGCAAAAGCTGGCTTCATTGCCTACTTTTTCCCATCATCAGTAATAAAGGGAATGTTAACTGGTATCGGGCTCCTGATAATTTTAAAACAAATCCCCCACGTATTGGGTTGGGATAAAGATGCAATAGGGGATGATGCTTTTTTACAGGCAGACGGGCAAAATACTTTTTCAGAAATTTTCAGGGCCTTCGACTTCATAACACCGGGGGCAGTAACCATAGGATTAATTTCCCTTGCAATTCTTATTTTATGGGATCAGGTTTTAACAAAAAAGCATAAAATCTTCAACATCCTTAACGGCCCGCTTGTGGTAGTATTATTCGGCATTTTGATGTTTAACTTGTATAAAAACGGCATCGTCAATTTTAGTCTGGATGAAACACAGGTAGTGTCGATACCGGTACCACATTCAGTTTCAGAATTCTTCGGTCAATTTACATTCCCTGACTTTTCCGTATTGACAAACGTTGAAGTTTGGAAAATTGCAATAATAATTACTGTTGTAGCAAGTTTGGAAACCTTGCTTTGTGTAGAGGCAACTGACAAACTGGATCCTGATAAAAGAATTACACCTAAAAACAGGGAGTTAAAAGCACAAGGTTTAGGCAACCTGGTTTCAGGGTTGATTGGTGGGTTGCCAGTGACACAGGTTATTGTTCGTAGTTCAGCAAATATAAATTTTGGTGGTAAAACTAAAATGTCCACTATTCTTCATGGCTTTTTTCTTTTAATAAGTGCCTTAACGCTTGCAGGTGTTTTAAATATGATACCCCTGGCAAGCCTGGCAGCCATATTAATAGTGGTGGGCTACAAGCTGGCAAAGCCGGCCCTTTTCCTGCGTATGTATAAGTTGGGCTGGGAACAGTTTATTCCTTTTACTGCAACAGTTGTAGCCATTTTAGCAACCGATTTATTAATCGGGATTACAGTAGGAATACTTTTTGGTATTTTCTATACACTACGCCATAGCTATCGCAATTCACATCACCTGAGAGATGTAGAAACCAGCGAAAACGGACGGCACGTGCATCATCTTGAGCTGGCCGAAGAAGTGTCTTTCTTTAATAAACCAAGTGTAATGAATGTACTGGATGCCATTCCGGCCAATTCAAAAGTAATTATAGACTGTTCAAAATCCAAGTCAATTGCTTACGATGTGGTTGAGTTAATCAAAGACTATGAAACCAATGCAAAAACAAAAAATATTACCGTGGAGAAGATAAATTTTATAGAACCGGTTAATAACTAAAAACGACACGCTGTATTCATCATCCAAAATGACGATCAACCCGCATTTACGATTAAAAGCCGGGCCAGGGCAGCGGTGGGAACAAAGTTGCGCCTCAATTCAGACTAGAACTTTTAAACAATAATTAAAAATAGAAAATGAAAACAATCACAAAGGAAATGCAGAATGCTATAACCCCGGCAATGGCTTTAGATTTATTAAAAGAAGGCAACAAAAGATTCATTAATAATCTAAAAGTGAACCGTAATCTTTTACAGCAGGCAAATGAAACATCAGACGGGCAACATCCTTTTGCTGTGATACTTAGTTGCATAGACAGCCGGACATCTGCCGAACTCATTTTTGACCAGGGCCTGGGAGATATTTTTAGCGTGAGAATTGCAGGTAATATTGTTAACGAAGATATTTTGGGCAGTATGGAATTTGGTTGCAAGGTTGCAGGCTCAAAGATCATTGTAGTGTTGGGGCATACCAAATGCGGGGCAATTAAGGGTGCCTGCGACCACGTAGAGATGGGCAACCTCACAGCCTTGTTGAGCAAAATACGACCTGCAGTAGAGGATGAGCATCTAACCGTGCACGACCGTAACTCGGGTAATAGCGAATTTGTTGAAAATGTGGCGACGATAAATGTAAAACGAACTGTAAAATCTATAATGGAACGTAGCCCGATTTTGAAAGAAATGGTAGAAAAAAATGAAATAAAAATAATTGGTGGGGTACATGATATAACAACAGGGCAGGTAACTTTTTTTGACGATGCCGTTATGGCATCCGCTTAAATGAATGAGGCTCTCGCAGTGACGTTCTTTTACCGTCATTGCGATCCGCCGCGGCGGAGAAGCAATCTCCCGGTGCGAAGCATGAGTACATGACAAATTATTTGAAAGATGGAACCCGACTGATGAGTAGATCAATCTCCGTACAGGGGGACTGCTTCGATCCGCATAATGGTACTCAATGCCGAAATGAATGAGGCTCTCGCAGTGACGTTCTTTTACCGTCATTGCGATCCGCCACGGCGGAGAAGCGCCCCACGCCAGCGGTGCATTGCGACTAATAAAATCGATTGTACCCGCAATAATCTCGCGTAAGCGAAGCACCCCTTTTAACGTCATCGCGAAGCGTAAGACAATGACCTCATTTTGAA
>DASUFG010000067.1:0-2572 GCA_036274715.1 Agriterribacter sp. | reverse complement strand
CCCTGGGAAAAAGAAGATGAAGCCTATGGTAATACCAATGCGGGAATACCCAACTTATATGGGCTGCTGGAAAAAGGTTGGGACAGTCACCACATCGGGAAACAACATTTTTTTACGGAGGAAAAAATCGATGAAGATCCTCGAAGTAAAACAACCTGGGTCACGCAAAAAACCTACAGCGATTGGATAAAGACAAATAAGAAAACAAAACCCGGCGGCAAGCCATATAAAGACAATGCGCCTGAAATTGTATCGGGGGCACATACCCGGTTAAGATCTTATTCCACACCCGAATTTGGAGTTTATAAGGATGGGATCAATTATTTTCTCGATCACTATATCGCTTCAGAAAGCATAGCCGCCATTAAAAACAGGGATAAAAACAAACCCTTGCTATTAAACGCCATGTTCCTCGCCCCCCACCCTCCTTTCAGCATTCCGGAACCTTATTATTCAATGGTATCCGCAAAAGATTTTACACTCCCGGCGAATGTTGGCGAGTGGTATTACGGGCAGTCGCCGCTACAGATGTATAATCTTACCGGGTTTATCGGTTCAAGGTACAAGCGGGAGCAATGGCGCGAAATATGGGCAAAATACCTCGGGCTGGTGAAGCTGCTCGATGATGAGGTGGGTCGCGTAATTAGTGCGCTGAAAGAAGAAGGTTTGTACGACAAGGCGATTATCGTGTTTACGGCAGATCATGGCGAAATGCTGGGCAGCCATTCGCTCTGGCAAAAAATGTGCATGTATGAAGAATCAGCTAAAGTGCCACTCATAGTAAAACTTCCCAAAGGTTTTCAAAGTTCCGTCAAGGAGTCTGACGCTTTGGTGAGCCTCGTGGATGTGTTACCCACCTTACTGGAATATAATGGACTACCCGTTCCGCCAAAACTGGATGGTCGTTCTCTGCTGCCCCTGCTGCAGGGAAAGCCATTTGAACGAAACACGGTATTTATACAGTACGATGGCAATGGATCGCTTGGGAGCTCGCAACGTTGTGTAATAAAAAACAACTATAAATTAATAGTGGATATGTTTAAGGACGAAACCTTTGTAGAACTATATGACGTGATCAAAGATCCGCAGGAAGAGGAGAGCCTGGTGTTTGATGAAAATTTTACGACAACGGCCGATGAATTAATAGCTGAGTTGTCGGGCTACATGGAAAGAACCGGCGACCGTATACAATTGCCAAAAGCGCTAAGAGAAAACTTTGTGAGGAATTATAAAACTAGTATTCAAAAATCAGAAAAATCGCAGGAATGAAAAAACAATCGATTACACTGTATGGAAAATTCTGTTTGCTGTTCGCAGGCATTTGTTTAGGGGCAATGATGCAAACCACCCGCTTGTATGCGCAGCCAAAAAATGTATTGCCCAATATTGTTTACATTCTTGCAGATGATATGGGATATGGAGATGTGTCCATTAATAACCCGGAGTCAAAAATAGCCACGCCCCATATTGATGGATTGGCAAAACAGGGCATGCGGTTTACGGATGCACATACCACATCTTCTGTATGCACACCTTCCCGGTATTCTCTTCTTACCGGGAGATACCCCTGGCGCAGCCGCCTCCCCGTGGGCGTTTTACGGGGATACAGCAGAACATTGATTGATGCAGGACAACCCACGGTAGCTGCTCTTTTAAAAACAAAGTCCTACACGACAGGGGTAGTGGGTAAATGGCATCTTGGACTGGATTGGGTTCCCAAAGACGCTTTTACAGATTCTATCAAACCCGCATTCAATAAAAATAATTTGTACGGAATTACACAGGAGATGAATCCCGATCATATCAATTTTTCCGAAGCCCCTGTTGGCGGGCCCACCACACAGGGATTTGATTATTCGTATATTCTTCCGGCATCGCTCGATATGCCACCCTATTGCTATTTGGAAAACGACAGGCTAACGGAATCGCTTACGGCCCACACCGATGGCAATAAATTAGAATCGGGTTATACCGGTCCATTCTGGCGGGCAGGATTGATGACTCCTTCTTTTGATTTTTACGATGTACTCCCTGCCTTTACCCGCAAGGCAAATGATTTTATCAAAAAACAAGCGGGTTCCCAAAATCCATTCTTTCTGTACTTCCCCATGCCCGCGCCCCATACGCCCTGGGTACCCGGCGAAAATTTCAAGGGCCAATCACAAGCAGGAGAGTATGGCGATTACGTGCAGGAAGTGGATGACGCTGTAGGCCAGGTATTACACACGCTCGACAGCATGGGACTTTCTGAAAATACATTGGTTATTTTTTCCAGCGACAACGGCCCGTACTGGCGCGAAAACTTCGTTGACCAGTTTCATCACAAAGCCGCCGGGCCATTCAGGGGAATGAAGGGTGATGCTTTTGAAGGCGGTCACCGCGTACCTTTTATTGTACGTTATCCAGGCAAAGTAAAAGCCGGCACTACGAGTAATCTTCCTACCACACTTGCCAACCTCATGGCCACATGTGCCGAGCTCGTGGGAGAACAATCCAAACGGTTTGAAACTGAAGATAGCTATTCGATATTGCCGGTGCTTACCGAAGGATCAAGCACCATCGCAGAGCAGCC
>DASUFG010000066.1:0-3350 GCA_036274715.1 Agriterribacter sp. | reverse complement strand
CAGCTTCACATTTCACCTGCCATATCACTATCGGCTATGCATGATGGTGAGCCGGTAAAAGTAGCCGGGTTGGTGCTGGTACGGCAAAGACCGGGCACCGCGGCGGGTATTTGCTTTATGACCATTGAAGATGAGACGGGGTTTGCTAACCTGGTAGTATTTGAAAAACTATTTGAAAAATTCAGGAAGGAGATTTTACAGTCGCGCTTGATTATGGTAGAAGGGAAATTGCAGAAGGAAGGCGAAGTGATACATGTAATTGTAAAACATTGCTACAATTTTTCAAGCCTTTTACGAAAGCTTACCCTATCACAGGAAGAAAACCCACTTGCACTAACGCTTTCCCACGCCGATGAAAAAAGCATTCCACCAGCCGAGCGTAAAAAAACAGCCAGTCATGAAATT
This sequence comes from Agriterribacter sp., assembly GCA_036274715.1. Classification (GTDB taxonomy): domain Bacteria; phylum Bacteroidota; class Bacteroidia; order Chitinophagales; family Chitinophagaceae; genus Agriterribacter. The sequence continues at coordinate 2,945 of DASUFG010000066.1, read as the reverse complement.
CAGGAAGAAAAGATTTTTCCGGGCGGAAGGAATTTTAAATAAGTACTTTCTCCTATAGGTGAGTATCTTCACCCGCCTGTAAACTTTTTTCAGGACGAGTCAAGTCAGACAGCCTGAAGAATCTCCAGGTTATTGCCTGAACACCCATAGTTACACGCCATTATCACCAACTACGCATTCTGGCTGGCAGCCACGGTATCCGGCTAATATCTTCATGGTTTAAATCAACTTTTTACAACTTTAAAAACGGATTTATGAAACGCATATTCATTTTACCGCTTGCGGTATTCCTTGTTGCATTTTGCGGCTGTAAAAAAGATCATTCTTACCCGCTGAATCCTCTTTATGACCTGGATGTTCCGCTTCGGGGCGAGGGGAAAGAAACAGGCGCCGGATTTATTAAGTTTCGTCAGAATGCTGATACAGCCCGTGTTGTAACACTCGACACCTGGGTCAAGCACCTGTTGCCCAATCATTCTTACCTGCTTCAACGGGCAGTAAATCCAGTAGCAGATCCAACTGGCTGCTCAAGCACTGCCTGGCTCACACTTGGCGAAGGATTAGTACCAAAGTCTATCCTTACAGATGCTCATGGCGATGGAGAAGCCAATTTATGGCGTGATATTTCGGGTATTCCCCGCGGTACAGCATTTCATATTCGCTTTCAGATAATTGATGCCGGCACTATGGAACTTGTACTGTCGAGTGATTGTTTTGACTACACGGTAAGGTAAAAATGTTCGGGTAAATATTAAAAAGGCTTCGTGTGTACCGTTTGAAACAATGGAAGCCAACCGTCTATATAAAGTTCAACATATTTGCGGTAACTTCCATTCAGGAAGCAAAAGTATACGCCATATCCTGCGGGGCCATCCTTTACTTTCCCTCAGAAATCCATTTTGATGAAATCCCGGCAGTTTGATATTAATGTTAAGCACCCGACGATGACAATACAACCTGGATCATGCGCAAATATGTTGTGATACTATTGTATATACTTTCCTGCTCTTTGCATGGACTGTCGCAGCAATATGTTGCAAAGATGAACCTGGACAGTTTGAAAAAAGTATTGGTTGATGCAAAAGATACGCAGCGCATCAATACCCTGAATTTAACGGCGATGCGGATACTTTTCGGGGCCCTTGAAAAAGGCCAACTGGATGAAGCTGCAATCTACACCCAGGAAGCATTACTACTGTCGAAAGACCTAAATTATGATAAGGGATTGGGTAACGCGTTGTTGAATGAGGGCATTATCAGGATCAACAAAGGGTATGGTTTGCACAAGTCACTTTCGTTACTTCAAACAGCCTTGTCTTTATTGAAAAAGTCACCTGATTCGCTTTTGGTGGCAAGCTGTTTTGGATATATCGCCAACTGTTTTAATTATCTCGGGGAAAACAAAACCGCCATTGCGTTTTATGATTCTGCGCAACATTTATTTCAGCAGCAGGGCGATACTATTACCTCGGCATGGAAAACTGTTGAAAAAGGGCAGGCTTATTTCAGCCTCGGCAATTATTCCGAAGCATACAAAACCTATTCTTACGCCAGGGAGCTTACTCCAAATAACGATACCCTTTTACAGCCTCTTATATTGGGTAACCTCGCATTGTTATTCCTTGGAGCAAATCTACCGGAAAATACCATCGATTATGTACAGAAAATCAAAGACTACTATCCCGGGATAGATTTTACAGAGTACAACAAACTGCCGTGGCCATTGGCACGGGGACTAAGACTTTGCGGCCATGCATTTTTGAACTTAGGACTCACTGATTCGGCTTTACAAATTGCGAAGCTTATACCATTACAAAAGCAGAATCAAAGCGACAATTTATTTTACGGCCGTTTATATGCAGCTACCCGCAATACGGAGAAGGCACTTCTTTATTTAACCAATGGCTATAGGTTATCGCGCCAGGCTTCTATTGAAATACAGGTTGCCCGTTACGGTGTTGCATTGGCACAAACCTATCTCTCTATAAAAAATATTCCCCGGGCGATTTATTATGCCAATGACGCCCTGCGTATTTCAAGAAATATTCACGCGTTGCTGGAAGAAAGAAATGCGGTTGGCGTACTGGCGGAAATTCATAAGGCGAATAAAAATTATTCAAAAGCATACCAATTTAGCCAGTTGTACACCATACTGAGTGATTCATTGGCGCCGGAAGAATACCGACGAAAGCTTTCCCTGCTGCAGGTAAAGAATGACTTAAATGAACAGAAACAACAGGCGTTATTATTAACCAAAGAAAAGCTCATTAGCCAGCAACAGATCAATTTTCAGCAGGCCCAACTCAAAAGAAAATCCTTCCTCCTCTACATATCTATTGCTGCATTGCTGGTGATACTGTTGCTGGCGACACTGGTATTCCGGAATACGAGGCTTAAAAAGAGAAAAGAAGAGTTGCAGCGATTGATGCTACAGTCCAGTTCACTCCTGGAACAAAAAAGAAATGAGCAGCGCGTTACAGAATTGCAAAAGGAAAAAAAAGACCTCGAAATGTATGCACTACGTGCCCAGATGAATCCTCATTTTATCTTTAATAGCCTGAGTTCGATCAACAGGTTTATCCTGATCAACCGTACGGAAGAAGCATCAGACTATCTCACTAAATTTTCACGGCTGATCCGCATGACTTTGCATAATTCTGAAAAATCGCTGATCACCCTGGAAAGTGAATTAGAAGCACTACGCTTGTACCTTGACCTGGAAAGACTACGGTTTAAAAACGCCTTTGATTACAGCATCAGTTTTATTAATGCGGTGGACGTCTCGTCGGTTTTCATTCCACCATTGCTCATACAACCCTTCGCGGAAAATGCGATCTGGCATGGATTGCTGCACAAAGACGGACCTGGATGCCTGGACATTGAGATGAGTGTTGAAGAAAATGTATTGATTTGTACCATTACCGATAATGGGATTGGCAGGGAAG
>DASUFG010000065.1:0-2830 GCA_036274715.1 Agriterribacter sp. | reverse complement strand
TACACCGCAGCGTGAGGCTCAGCATATCGATCCTGGCAGCTTTGCCAGAGTGATGCCAGGCGATGAAACTGCCGGGATCCTGCATTTATTTTTCAATGCCCGGCTGTTCATTTCACACTATATTTTTCGGAATAAAATCAGTTTACGAAAACGTTTTCGTAAATATTTTCATCATTTCTGAAAACGATTTCAGTTTTTTTTTATTAATTTCAGGTACCATTTTTTTAACAAACCAGTAACAATTGCTTATGCCAAAGATTTTTTACACGTGTAAAGAACGCTTCATGTATTCTTACACACTGTTCTCCTTATTTCTTTTTCCTCTTTTTTCTGCTGCACAACTGAAAACGATTTCCGTATCGGATACCTGATACGAATTATGTACTTCGAATGTTCGGAATAATCTATATGCGCTAGCCTTACCAGATCACGAATCAATCAACACCACAAAAACTGTATATGTTGATAACCTGGTCAACACAAACTCACCAGGTAAATTAATACCTATTTTTTATAACTAAAACTTGCCGTTATGACCAAACATTTATTTTTAAATAGTCAGCTCTTAAGAAGGCCGATTATTTTTCTCCTGTATTTAATGATGCTTGCGTCTTTTCCTTTCCTGGGTTTTGCGCAGAACAATATATCAGGTACGGTAAAAGACAATGCGGGAAGCCCATTGGCTAATGTGTCTGTACTTGTGAAAAACTCTATCAAAGGAACCACCACAAATGCTGCGGGTTCTTTTACCATTTCTGCTTCCCCAAAAGATATCCTGGTGTTTTCCTTTACCGGGTATCAAACGCAGGAAGTGGCGGTGGAGGGTCAATCAGAGCTTAGCATTTCGTTGCTGGCTGCTACCAATTCTTTAGAAGAAGTAGTGGTGGTGGGTTATGGTACCCAGAAAAAGGTGAACCTCACAGGTGCTGTAGGTATGGTAACCAGTGAAAGGTTGGAAAACCGGCCGATTGTTGACGTGGGGCAAGGATTACAGGGGGTAATTCCAGGGCTGAATGTGAGCATCCGGAATGGCGACCCCACAACGGCTCCCGAGTTTAATATCAGGGGCTTTACCTCTATAAACGGCGGTAGTCCGTTGATTTTGGTGGATGGCGTACCCATGCCATTGCAGATGTTCAACCCGGATGATATTGCCAGCGTAACGGTGTTGAAAGACGCAGCGGCCTCCGCGATCTACGGGGCAAGGGCAGCTTTTGGTGTTATACTGGTTGAGACAAAAAAAGGCAGAAAGGGCGGAAAAATAAATGTGCAGTTGAGCACCGAGCAATCGCTTGCCAAGCCTATTTTCCTGATGGATGTAGTAACCAATCCGTATGACTATGTTAACGCATATAACGTTGCCAGCATTCGTGCAGGCGGCCAACCTGCGTACGACGATGCATATGTGGCGAAAACCAAACAGTGGGTAGAGAATCCAACACTTGAAAATGAATGGGAAGTGTATAATGGTAGTTTTCGTTATTACGGGAATAACGATTATCAACACCGGTTAATCACTGATTACGCGCCGCAACAGCAATACGACCTGTCTATTTCCGGCGCATCAGAGAAAATGAATTATTATGCTTCTTTTGGCTATTTGAATAAGGATGGCTACCTGAGAAACAAAGAGAAAAATGAAAATTTTAAACGATACAATGCCTTAATGAAGGCTGATATCAAGGTGAACAACTGGTTAAGCCTTGATGAGAAGATAGTGTACAATTCCCAGGTAAGCGACAAACCCTATTTTTACAACTGGGATGTAAATATCAATTCCAGTGCGAGGAATAGCCCGCTGGCGCTGATTACTTTTCCCGACCTTCCCTACTATATTACCCCTGGCGACCATGACCAATATGCGCAATATATCGGGAAAGGTTTCGGCGGTACCAACTTCTTTCCCTATTTGGAGGACGGCGGCCGCGACAATTTTGTGAACAATGATTTATGGCTTACCCAGGGCGTTACCCTAACACCTTTAAAAGGGTTAAGAATCAGGGGCGATTTCTCCTACAACAGTTTTAACCGCACCCGCCAGGAAGTAGCGAGTAAAGTGGACATCGTATCCTCGGATCTTTTGGCAACGCCGATGATCACGAACGGCTTTAGTGGAGACGATTTTATTAGAAACCGATCCGACTATAATCAATACTATGTTTTAAATGCATATGCCGAATATACCGTGGATAAGTTCGAAGGGCATTTCATAAAAGCCATGGTGGGTTACAACGAAGAATGGGGCAGAAATTCCTGGATACAGGCAACGGCGAGGAGTTTGATTACACCAACAATCCCCGACTTAAACGCTACCGCAGGAGCCCAGCAAACAGCGGGTGGGAAATCGCACCTGGCTTTACAGGGATTCTTCTATCGCCTTAATTATATCTTCAAAGACAAATACCTGCTTGAAACCAATGGAAGATATGATGGTACATCCCGTTTTCCAAAAGACAGCCGATATGGGTTTTTCCCCTCCGTATCCGTGGGATGGAGAATTTCGGAGGAAGGGTTCATGAACGGAACAAGAGGCTGGCTCGACAATCTGAAATTGCGTGCTTCTTACGGAACCCTGGGCAACCAGTTACTTGTCGATGCTAACAAAAACCCTATTCTATATCCTTATATCCCCACTATGGGTACAGGATCGGGTGCTTATATTATGTCAAATGGTCCTATTCCTTATGTTTCTCCTGCGGGATTGGTAAGTCCTTCCCTCACATGGGAAACGGTGGCGGCAACAAATCTTGGCCTGGATTTTACCACGCTTCAGCAAAGGCTGGACATTTCGTTTGATGTGTTTACAAGAGATACAAAGGATATGCTGATG
>DASUFG010000064.1:0-11111 GCA_036274715.1 Agriterribacter sp. | reverse complement strand
AAAAATAATTGAAGTAGCCGTTTATAGTCGTTTATAAACGACTATAAACGGCTACTTCAATTATTTTTTTTTATGAATAATTTTTATTGAAGCATTTCATTCAATTCACAGCAACTTTAATCTTGTTACGCAAAAAATATTTTTTAGAGTATGCTTTTCTTTTTCAAAATCTTTATTATGTTTACAACGCAAGTTTTGTAGTTTCTTAGTCCACACCCCCATGATGCTTTTTTAATTTCCTGCGATAACCTACCGTTATCTTCTTCCTGAAAAACCCGTGCAGCATGCTGACTAACCACAGTTTGTGCGCGTTAAACGCTAACCTTTAATTTGCAAAACACCTTTGGCTAACACCAGAACCATATGGTTGTGCACCTGCATAATGCCCATGCTGTCGTTCGCACAGCAACGCAGCAAGCCTGCATCTTCCCGGCTTTCCATATTTCAACAAAAATATTTCTCCAACGATACACTGCCACTTCCTTGCAATGCATGGTGGAGCGTGCAGGACAGTGTGTATTATTATTTCCATTTCAACGAGGTTGTTTGCAAAGGGAGTTATTTTTCAAAAAATGCGGTTGGCCTTCACCGTATGTCAATCGTGGATGAAGGAGCTCCTGCCCATGATATCGTTGACCGGGGAGATTTTTTTCATGCCGTACATGGAGATGTGAACTACGATTTCTTTTATCGTTCTGCCGTTGACACCCCTTTTTCCGAAAACCATATTGCCCAGCACAGTACACATGTAAATCTTTATATGGTTGTAAGAGATATCCCGGTCGCGATTCACCTCAATGCGAGGAAAACCAATTCGCCGCTATTTAAGAACTACATAGATGGAAACATTGAGTTTAACGGGTTGGATTATCAATCGTATCTCAAAGAAAGACTTAAAGCAAAAATCATCGCCAAAATCACGCAGGAAGCGCCTGACAGCATGCTGCGGCTGGGCTTACAGAAAAATTATGCACAACAACAGCTACTGCAGCAATGGTTGCACGATGGCCGGCAGATCCAACGGCTTGCGGATAGCAGGCAGGTGATAGCGGCGGTGAATAGTAAAACAGGTATGCCATCTTATAATAAGAACCTGTTGGCAGAGAAGGCTAAGGGCTACCTTGAAAATCAATGCCAGGAAAAGTTGGCCGATACCACTGGCGGTGCGGATTATACCCGATGGATCAGCAAGGGCGCAAATCTTTCAGTTGCGGTCAAACAAATTACCACATTGAAAAATAACAATATTTCTGAAATGACTCCAACTGCGCTTAACCCCAGGCAGCAGGAGGCAGTTGCCTACGCAAAAGACTATCTCAAAAAACGGGAACAGTATCAAAAGCTTTCGGGTAAAGTGGACTCCCTGGAGGAAAAGTACAATAAAGCAAAAACGGTCACCCAACATGCCATTGATTCTGCACAACAGGCTGTAGATGATCTCAACGATCCGGCCGCATTGCAAAGCCAGGCAGAGAAATATGGGCTCGACAGTAATAAAACGTATCGCCATGTGAAACATCTACTGGCCATTCGGCAATTTTCGATTGGACGCAGCATGGTGAACTATTCGGAGCTTTCGGCTAAAAACATATCGGTTACCGGCATCAATGTAGAATACAATGCCAGGTATTACTACGCCATTGCCGCAGGCACGGTAGATTACCGCTACCGGGATTTTTTTGTGAACCACGGCACAAGAGTGCCACAGCATCTCGTACTACTGCGGGCTGGTATTGGAAAAAAGGAAGGCAACCATATCATCTTCACCGCGTACCAGGGTAAAAAACAAACAGCCGGATTCAGCACTAACAACAGGGCTTTAGCGAATAATTTGTTTGGTATTACCATCGAAGGCAAATATTATCTGAATCAACACAATTACATTATTGCAGAAGCAGCCAAGTCATCCTATCCCCGAAATATCCGGCTGCAACCTGGTGGGGGAAATCATTCAAAGTTATCTCCATTATCTGACCGAACCAATGAAGCCTATTCGGTGCAACTATTCACTGTTATACCGGCAACGGCTACCCGTATTTACGGACAATACAAACGGATCGGGGCTAATTTTCAATCCTTTTCCATCTTTAATTATAATTCGGGCTACGCCGCCTGGCAATTACGGGCCGACCAGGCTTTCTTTAAACGTGCGTTGCAACTGAGTGTTTCGGTAAAAAGCAATGAGTATTCCTCTCCCTATACCATTTACAACTATAAAAGCAATACCATTTTTAAAAGTGTCCAGGCAATGCTGCGGTTAAAAAAATGGCCGGTGATCTCGGCGGGGTATATGCCTACATCGCAGTTAAGCAAATCAGGTAGCGAAATTGTTGAAACGCGGTTCAATATGATCATGGCTTCTGCTAATTACATGTACCGCGCATACAACAACTATATGCACAGTTCAGTAATGTACAACCGATTTTTTAACGATGGCAACCAACGGAATTTCATGTATTACAATTCGACTAATTGGTTTTTCAGTCACAGTGTGACGGGCTACCGGCATACCGTGAATTCTGCCTTTTCAGTGAGTTACAGTCCTGGCTACCGGTTAGTTACAATTGATGAAGGGCTACAGTGCGATATCAAGACATGGCTGAAAGCAGGTGCCGGGCTGAAGTTAAACCGCTTAAACCAAAACGGGGTTAAGCCCGGCTGTTACGGTCATACTCAATTAAAATTAAAAAAGCTGGGGGATGTGCTGATGTCGTTCGACCACGGCTTTCTGCCCGGAATGGATGGAACTTTGGTTCCGAATGATGTAGTACGAATTGTTTATCTCAAAACATTTTAATACATAACACATGAAAAACCTAAACGCCAGGCTACGGATTTTTTTACTGTTATTGATTGCGGTTGGTAATGCAACGGGGCAGATCATCATCTCGCCCCAGTTGCCTGCCGCCGGAATGGTGCAGAAAAAGCAACTGTGGAACCTCCTGATCATTAACCATTACCCATCCAGCCAGGAGTTGCAGGTGCTGATGACGATGGCGGATGCTGGCACAGGACAGAAAATATTAGCCGGAAGTTCGAGGTTATTCGCAGCAGCCAGGGGGTCCACATTACTCAGCGAAACAGCTATCGGGCCTTTGCAATACCAATATACTGGTTCGTCTGCTGCCATGAATGGGTCGGACCTGTTGATGGCGGGGCGATATATTGTGTGTTATACGCTGATCAATAATTCCAACACAACCGAAACACCCGTTGGGGAAGAATGCGTTAATATAGAGGTTGAAACCTCCGCTCCACCACAATTGGTCGCTCCTTCCGACAATGAAATGGTTGAAACGCATTACCCCAACTTTACATGGATTCCCCCGGCACCAGTATCCATCGTTCCCCGCCTGCAATATGCGATGTTGCTGGTGGAAGTAAAAAATGGACAATCGGCCTATGATGCCATCCAGAGAAATACGCCGGTTTACCTAAAGCAATATCTCAGCAGTCCCTTCTTAGTGTATCCTTCATCCGGAGCAGCACTGGAAGCTGGTAAACAGTATGCCTGGCAGGTTATGGCCACAAGCGGCGACACGTATATGCAAAAAACAGAAGCATGGAGTTTTAGGGTAAAAAGCGATACCGTGGCGATTGTTATTGATGATCATGTCTTCCCGAAACTTGGTCGCGGTTACGATGCCCATTCCTACATCTGCAACAATCTTTTGAAGTTTGAATACAACAACGAAACCGGTGATTCATCGCTGCAGGTAACGATATACGAACTATTGAATGAACAACAAACAGCGGTGGAAAGCCGCGGGTTGAAAATGAAGCCCGGTCAAAATTTTGTGGTGATGCAGATTGGCGGTTCCGGAAAATATAAAAGCCAACAACAATATTTGATTGAACTGAAAAATAAACGCCGCGAAACCTGGAACCTGAGGTTTAAGTATGTGAGGAAGGAATGAGGTGTGAGCAATAAGCAATAAGCAATAAGCAATAAGCAATGAGCAATCAGCTGTGAGCTAAGAGCAATGCGTAATCAGCAGTGAGCGATGGACAATGAAGATCGGTAGATGCTGGAGGGTGCGGGCTGTCGTCTGAAAGCTGAATGTTGCGGGCTCTCTTCTCACGGCTGATAGCTGCGAGCTACCTAACACCTGATACCTAAAACACGATACCTAACACCTGATACCTAAAACACGATACCTGATACCCGAACCCTGTTCACTATAAAAACACCACCTAAATGATCCACCTGTTATTATGCAAACACTGTAAAGGCATTGCTTCGGCTTTGTTGTCGGTATTTTTTTCACAGCTTTCCCTTTCGTCTTATAGTCTTCAAAAACATGAGCATGTCGTTGCCCCTTTCGATGATCGCCAACAAGCTATTTCGTTCAGTTCATTTTATAATACAGCGCATTTGGCTAAGGGGCATCGGGTTTCAACAAAAAATCCGCACTCCCAGTCACCCGTAACAGGGAGGAATGCATCTGTCGAAATCTATAAAAAGACGCAACCACAATTTACCGGCCCGGGCCCGGGACAGCCGGAGATGCAGGCCTTTCAGAGTGTGAACAGCAGCAACCTGGTGGATATGTTTACGGGCGACTTTTCCTATTCCATACCCCTAATGGACGTAGGCGGCTACCCGGTAAATATTCATTACCGCAGTGGCATTACTATGGACCAGGAAGCCAGTTGGGTTGGCCTGGGATGGAATATCAATCCCGGGACAATCAGCCGCAATATGCGCGGACTGCCGGATGATTTTAATGGAGAAGATGTAGTGACTAAAACCCATTCCATTCGTCCTAATTGGACGGCGGGTGGAAATGTGGCATTGGGCATGGAAATATTCGGCTATGAATTGAACCCACTTAATGCCGGGTTAAATGGCTCTTTATTTTATAACAATTACAAAGGCATTGGTATTTCCGCGGGAACTTCTATAGGCTACCAATCCTCGCTTGGCAGCAAAGGCTCGTTTACAGCGCGCATGGGGCTGCAATCCAACTCGCAAAGCGGTATAAGCATCGCCCCATCTTTTGAAGTGAATTTCAAAAACAAAAATGGAGAAGCAAGCGGAGTTATGTCGGGGGGTTATTCCGTAAGTTCATCTTTCAGCACACGCAGTGGCCTGCAATCATTGAGCATTGCATCAGTAGGAAGAATGAAATACAGAAACGACACGAAGAACAATTCATCTTCCTCTTACGCCACTGTTTCCCGCGACCTGGCCCAAATTTCCTTCGCGCACCAGGCATATACCCCTGCGGCCAATATCCCTTTTACCAGCTACCAGTTCAGTTTTAACCTTAAGCCCGGCGGCGAAGCTTTTGGTTTGCACCCCAACGTTTCATTTGGTGGATTTTATTCACGGCAATATATAGCCGACGATGATAAAAAGCAATCTCTTCCGGCATTCGGCTATATGTATTACCAAAAAGCCCGCAACATTGCCAATGCCTTGCTGGATTATAACCGCGAAAAAGAACTTACTTACCGGGTCAGCCCTCCTACCCCGCATATCGCTATCCCTAATTATACTTATGATGTTTATAATATTACCGCGGAAGGTACCGGTGGCATGTTTCGGCCTTATCGTGGCGATATTGGTTACATGCGGGATGCCGATGTACGATCAAAAAGTCTCGACGGCAGTATTTCGCTCGACCTGGGTGCCGGCAACCTGGTACATGCAGGGTATGATGTTCGGGTGAACAGCGCTGTAACCAATAACACTGCGTGGACAGAAGGCAACCTGCTGGCGCTGCAACTACCTTTTAAAGAATCAGACAGTAGTTTTGAAGCGGTGTATTTTAAGAACCCCGCCGAAAAAACCATTAACCAGCAAAGCTACTATGACAAGCTAGGTGATACCGATCCTGTGTTGCCGTTGATGAGCAAAAATGATGATCCAACACTTTCTCCTTTTATTCAACGGTACAAAAACATGCTGCCCCGGGGGGATAAAATAAAAGTAGATTCTTCCCAAACAATAAAGCGCTATCGTGACAAACGTACACAGGTCATCAGTTATTTAACCGCGGCTGACGCTGATCTTTTTGCACTGGACAAAAAAATCTTGTTGTACCCGGTAAATACATTCTATGCAGGTAAATGCGACATAGAGACCTGCAATGATCCCGATCCTTTGAATTGTAAAAAAATAATGGCTGAATCGCGAATCAGCTCATTCCGAAAAAAACATCATCTCTCGGAAATAACCGTATTGAATGCCGATGGCAGACGGTATGTATATGGTTTACCGGTTTACAATACCATACAACAGGAAGTCAGTTTTAGTGTGGACAAAAGCTACTCCGATACACAAACGGGATTAGTGGAATACGCCCCGGGACTGGATAATACCATCAACAATAAAAAAGGGAAAGATAATTTCTACGCAGTTGAAGAACTTCCGGCTTATGCGCATTCGTTTTTGCTGACAGGGATTGTTTCAGCGGACTACGTGGATAAAACCGGCGACGGGATAAGCGATGATGATATGGGCGATGCTGTAAAATTCAACTACAGCAGGCTGTATGGAAGCAATGGCATGTTTCGCTGGCGCACTCCTTTTGCGCAGAATAAAGCTACCTACAACGAAGGCTTAAAAACAGATAACAGCGATGATAAAGGAAGTTATATCTATGGCGAGAAAGAGATATGGTACCTGCATTCATTGGAATCCAAATCGATGATCGCCACTTTTACCCTCAGCGATCCACAAAAAGGAGAAATAAGGGAAGATGCCTATGGAGTAAAAGGTGAAAATGGCGGGTCGGATATGCAACAGCCGCTGCGTTATCTCAAGCAAATTGACCTCTTTTCCAAATCGGATTATTTACTCAACAAGGAAACGGCCAAACCCATCAAAACCGTTCACTTTGAATACAGCTATGAACTTTGCCAGGGGAATCCTTCCTCATCTGCAGGTAAAGGAAAACTCACACTCAAGAAAATATGGTTCACTTACAATAAAAATAATAAGGGACAAAAGAATCCTTATATCTTCCTGTATCATTCCATGGATGCACGGGATGCCAATAGTTTACCCAAACCGGAATACAATCCAGCTTACGATCCAAAGGGTTTCGACCGTTGGGGGAATTATAAGGATGCTGCTAACAATCCGGCGAACATGACCAATGCTGAGTATCCCTATACGTTGCAGGATGGAAACAAAACCGGCAATGGGGTTTGGGATAGCGCCCATGCTGCCACTGCCGTCGCGGCATGGACGCTCAGTGATATTATTCTGCCTTCTACCGGGCGGCTGAATGTGCAATATGAATCGGACGATTATGCCTATGTGCAAAACAAAAGGGCCATGCAAATGTGCAGCATTGCCGGCTTTGGCACCTCGGATAATCTCAACAACAAAACGAACAATTTATATGGTGGCGCTACGGAAGCGTATAGAGATTACCGTTATGTTTTTATTCATGTGCCTTCGGCTATTACTGCTACCTCATCCGTGGAAATCAAGAAAGAAATTTTGCAGAAATATCTTGCCGGTGCGTCAAAATTATATTTCCGGCTAAGTGTAAAAATGCCTGCTGATGTGTATGGCAGCGGCTATGAACGGGTGGCAACTTACGCGCAGTATGAAGATTATGGCTTAACAACGGATAAAAACATCATCTGGATCAAAATAAAAGGAACAGATATTCTAACGCCAGGTGATGGCGATGCCAGTCCGCTGGCTAAAACAACCCTGCAGGTATTGCGGCTTAACCTCCCGTCCAAAGCCTACCCTGGCTCCGACCTCGATGGCGACTTTGATGCGTTGGCTGTGGTGAAGGCAACTTTTGCTGCTATGAGCAATATCAGCGAGCTGTTCCTGAAATTTCCCGTGCAGGCCCGGGTACGAGGTTGGGCTAAAACAGTCGATACAGAACAATCTTTTGTACGGTTAACCAGTCCCGGGTATAAAAAATACGGAGATGGCTTGCGGGTAAAGCGTATCACTGTGTACGATAATTGGGCGGCTATGACCGATGGCGCCGCGCAGGAGGCTACATATGGGCAGGAATACGATTACACCGCTATTAAAGATATCAACGGTGTAAAAACAACAATCAGTAGTGGTGTAGCAAGTTATGAACCGGGCATTGGTAATGAAGAAAATCCATTTCGGGAACCCATTGAATACGATGAACAAATCGCGCCTTTAGCTCCGGTGAGCAATATGTATTCCGAACACCCGTTGGGCGAAGCGTTTTTTCCTTCAGCCTCAGTTGGTTACAGCAAGGTAAGGGTACACAGCATCCATCATAAAGATGTGAAATCGGCAAATGGATTCCAGGAATCAGAATTCTATACCACCTATGATTTTCCAACTATTGTTGAACAAACTCCTCTGGAAAAAAGAAAATACAATTCGGAAAGCCTGCTCAATATCCTCAACCTCTATTCAAAAAAGGCATTAGCATTTTCGCAGGGGTTTAAAATAGAAACCAATGACATGAATGGGAAACTGAAAGGAAGCGCTTCCTACCCCGAGAATGATCCGTATAATGCTTTAGCCTACACGAAATATTATTATAAAGTTGAGGATGAAAATGCGGAGCACAAAAGGTTAACAAATACTGTTTCCGTGGTGGATTCTGCCAATGGTCATATTAACCCACAAGCACAGGTGGGTAAAGATATTGAATTGATGGCCGATATGCGGGAGCAGGAATTTAAGTCGCAGGGAGCGAGTGTGGAATTTAACATAGATGGATTCATGATCGGCCCGATACCCGTTACTATTCCCTTTCCCTGGTTGCTGCCTCATTTTGAACTGAACCGGTTTCGGTCGGCGGCCATTACCAAAGTAGTGCAACGTTATGGCATATTGGACAAAGTGCTCACCTACGAAAAAGGCAGCCTCGCAACCACGGAAAATCTTTTATATGATGGCGAAACCGGGGATGTATTGTTAACCCGAACGCTCAATGAATTTAACGACCCTGTGTACCAATTTAGTTACCCGGCACATTGGGCTTATACCGGAATGGGACCAGCATACACCAATATAGGTGCGGTGTTTAAGAATATCAGTTTCACCAACGGGAAAATTACCAGCGCTTCGGCCTACCCGGGTATTGAACGATATTTTGAAAGTGGCGATGAAATTAAAGTAGCTGATGGACTGGAGAAACAAGCGGAGAATAATGGCGTAAACCCATGCACGGGTTTTGGTATTTGCAACCAGCCGGTGATGGGCGCCACTTCCACCAAAAAAATATGGGCCGTACATGCTTCTAAAATACAACGCAACCATGGGCTAAGTGGCATGTATTTTATAGATGAGAACGGCCGGTTCTTTACAGCCACAGCCACTAATTTGCAAATACTCCGTTCCGGGAAACGGAACATGCCGGCTACCTCTATCGGCACCGTAGTGAGTTTGCAAAATCCGATGCGCCAGGTGACAGGCAAATGGAAATTGATATTAGACAGTACTACTAAAGTGGTAAATACTTCTGCTGCATCATACTCCGATTTATGGAAAGTGGAGGATGCCAAATATCAACCTTTAACCGTTACCACGAGGACCAATGCGCGGAAAAAAATAGTTCTGAATCCTGTGCCGGAACAAACGTTTGCTATTAGCCGGGATTTCAGACGAAGAGCATCCGGGCAAACCTACGACGAGACCTGGAGGCCCTTTGTAAAAGCACCCTATTTCGAAGCCTCCGAAGATTTAAAGAATAAGAATACACGTCACGAATTGCAGAGTTGGATGAATTTTGATTTTACGGAAATTCCGCTTCACGCCACCATTGTTTCTGCTACCCTAAGCTTATTCCCACACCTTGGTGATCATACAGAAGTTCGAAGCGTCAATCACGATATACAACGAAACCACACTCCTACCCAGCCACATCGCCAGGACGGGGGAAGTAAAATGAATGAGAGTTATCTCAAAATTGATTTTAACCCGGTTTTAAACAGCATTGATTTAACTACACTCACAGATAATCCAAAAGGTGATAACAGCCATACCCAAACTAAGGATTTGTTCAATAACCTGGATAATCTAAGCGTAGCGGCAGCAACTATTTTCGCAACTGACAAACAAAACAGCGTGCAGTTGAACGTAAAAAACCTTATCCTCGAATCGTTGGGAAAGGGCAGGCTCAATACCTGGTTTAAATTGTACGGCGGCGGTGGCGGTTCTAACAACCGAAACAAGCTCTGCTTCTGGTCTGTCAACAGCTATACACAGGATGATGTAAACGGTTGCAATAAATATGGACC
The DNA here is from genome assembly GCA_036274715.1 of Agriterribacter sp. GTDB lineage: Bacteria > Bacteroidota > Bacteroidia > Chitinophagales > Chitinophagaceae > Agriterribacter. The sequence goes on along the minus strand of DASUFG010000064.1, from coordinate 902 downwards.
GGTTGGCAGTAACAATAACCCCAATGCATTGCAAATCCAGGCAACACCGCAGCAAACGGATGCTGGCATAACACCCCTGGTTTTCTTACCGGAATGCAACAGTTGCAGTGTGGTTACTGATGGATACGATCCGGGATCTAAATTAAACTTCACTTGCTCCACCGCACCCCAATTGGTTATCGAATATATTTCCTGCACGGATGGTGACCGCCTGGTACAGGAGTGCGATTCTTTTTATTGTGAAAAAACGGTGGCACCAGATACCTGTATTTCGCAGGTAACCGATACTGCCACAAATCCGTACCGCTGGGGCGTATTGGGGAACTGGCGTATGGACAGGGCATATAGTTACTATGAAAACAGAACCGGGAGCGAAATGCCGGACAATGATAGCAAAACCAATATCCGGGCATATGGTACGGTAAATGAGTTCGTTCCTTATTGGGCGTTTAATGCAAATAGCATTGCTCCATCTTCCGATACGGTTCGCTGGGTATGGAATACACAAACTACCCAGTTTAACCGTAAAGGGTTTGAAACAGAAAACAAAGATCCTTTGGGGCGGCATAACGCGGTGCAGTATGGCTATAACGAAAGTCTGCCGGTAGCTGTAACTCAGAATTCGAAGTATGCTGAACATGCTTTTGACGGCTTCGAGGATTACAGCTATGATAATAGCAAATGCGATACACGCTGTTCGATTCAAAAACATATTTCGTCTGCAGCGCTTATCCCTTTTGTAACAGATGAAGAAGCCCATAGCGGGAAATATAGTTTGGGACTACCCGTTGGAACGGATGCCAGGATAAGCGCAGTTCTGGAAGACACCCAGCGTACACAGGTATCACCTTCGCTTCAGTTCAAATTGGATACTGCATACCGGGGTACTATTGACCGGGTGA
>DASUFG010000063.1:0-7340 GCA_036274715.1 Agriterribacter sp. | reverse complement strand
GAAATAGCAGGCCAAACTGGAAATGACGAAGACGAAGGAAGGAACGATTTGATGTTGAACGACAACCAATAGCTCTGCCCGTTATAATCTTTCAGGATACGCGATGCCCAGGTTTTACCCAGCTCACTGCTGTGGTATTGTGCATAGGGTGAAAGATGAGCGGAAAATTTCATCGTTACCCGTTGTTCATTCCACCAGCGTTGCTGCGATGCAAAAATAGCGGTGCCTACCAGGTTCGCTAACATATCCCCCTTTGAAAAACCCCAGTGCGTTGAAAAGCCATCCAATAACTCGATGATCGTTAACCCGCCCAACGCTGTTGCAGAACCAATAATAATGGCATCGTTGTTTTTCACGCCGCACCATCGCATCATATCGTATTGCAGTACGCCAATATTGTAGGCTGTAGTGGCATGCCCCACTTTATCCATTTGCAACCACTCCCCACCATCGTTAAAGAAATGAAACTTGCTGCGCGGAAACTTTTTATACCACAGGTAATACAACCCCACGCTTACCGCTGTAGTGATAGCGACTTCAGAAATAATTATTTTTTTCAGCCTGTCTTGCCGGTAGGTATCCGAGGGAGGAAGAAAGTGCTGTGTATATGTATTTTGACTGGTTACGCAGAATAGGAACAATAAAGCAATTTTGAATATATATCGATTGAGCAAAGACATAGTTTATGATCAAACGAAGTAACAAAAAGTTTATGATGAAAAACTGAGGCCATATGTTGAACAGCCATCGAAACAGAAGCGAAGGATTTTGAATTCACTGCCGCCAAATGCTCAATCAATGCGGTATCGAAAAAAATCCGGTTACACGCCCATTGCTTTTGCAATAGCGGCACCAACAATATCGATTGCCGTTTTAAGTTGTGCCCTCGTAATGGTTAGAGGCGGGGAAAGTTGCAACACATTGCCCTGCGATACCTTAAAACTTAAGCCATGATTCAAACACTCATACATCACCATTTCCGCTTCTTCTATAGCCCTTTCCTTTGTACGGATGTTTTTTACCAACTCTATTCCCCACAACAATCCTATACCCCTAACGTCTCCTATTAAACTATATTTTTCTTTAAGCATGAGCAATTGCTCTTTAACAAAAACTGCATCCCGGTTTACCTTGTCGAGAAGCCGCTCCTGCTCAATAAATTCAATCATAGCCGATGCCGCCACGCAACCTAAAGGGCTTTTCTCGTGTGTATAATGGCCAAGTGAAACGTTGGAAGCAATATTATAGGCGTCACGGGTAACCATCGCCGCAATAGGCATAATGCCTGCCCCCAGGCCTTTGCCCAGGCAAATAATATCCGGCTCAATATCGTAATGCTCAAACGCAAACATTTTACCCGTTCTGCCAACAGCAATCGGTATTTCATCCAGTATCAGCAATACCCCATAACGGGTGCAGATTTCTCTTATTTTCTTCCAGTATGCTTTTGAAGGGATCTGAACATCTGTATTACGTATCGTTTCAATAATGAAGGCGCCTATTTCGCCTTCCTTCTCCACTACATACTCAAGGTATTCCGCATATTTCACATCATTTCCGTCATCGCCAAAAACACCCCTGTATGAAACCGGGGGTGGTATGCGTTCAACACCGGGCAATAGAGGACCCAGCCCCTTTCGAAATACCTGTTCCCCTCCAGCAGCAATGGCATCAACAGAAGCTCCATGAAAAGAGTCCCAAAGAGACACTACTTTATGTTTCCCTGTAACTATCCTGGCCAGTTTCAAAGCCATTCCAATAGCAGAAGTGCCACCGGGAGCGAATAACACCCGGTTCAGATCGCCAGGAAACAGCGAAGCGAGTTTTTTAGCAAGTTCAATAGCCGGGATGTTGGTATAACGGCGTGGGCTAAACGGCAGTGTATCCATCTGAGCCTTCACCTTTTCCATTACAAAAGGGTTTCGGTAGCCTACCTGGTGCACGTTATTACCATGAAAATCCATGTAGGTTTTCCCCCTGATATCTGTAAGATAAATACCATCGCAGGATTCCAGCACATCCAGGCACGGCGTGGACATAGATTGATGCAAAAAATACTTTGTGTCTTCGTCAAGTAATTGTTGAGTAGCAGCATGTTCCGTAACCTTGTACCATGCTTTGCGCGAGTCAGATAAATTAATATCTCCTTCTGTACGGCTAAAAGAATCTTTCATAAGATAAAATTAATGGGTTAGTCATTGTAAACATCACAATACTACATGATTCTAATAAAAAGGATGGGCAGTTAAGCATCTTTAGTTCCCTGAAGGTGAGTAACAGCAATTAACGATCATTGGTTACAAAAGTTTTATTGGGTGCTGTTGTTGTTTTTGTGAAATTTGTCTGTTGCCATGGCTTTTAAAAACCACTATAGAACGCTGGGTATAGCACCCAACGCATCGCTGGAAGCAATTAAGAAAGAGTTCAGAAAGCTGGCGATGCAATATCACCCCGACATGAATGCCGGTAACGAATTTGCTGCTTCTCATTTCAGGGAATTACAGGAAGCCTATGAAATATTATCGCATCCCACAAGAAGAGCAAAATACCAATACGAGTGGAAATTACATTTCCCGGATAGCCATATTCATCTCACCTGGACTCAAACATCCGAGACCATTTTGAACGATACAATCCATTTGAACAAACAACTGGCAGCTATGGATATGTTCAGAATGAATAAGGAGCTTATTTACCGGCGTATTCAGCAAATTCTTTCGGAGAGCAATATGAACTTGCTGCAACATCATAACCATGAAGCCATCAACGAAAAGCTCGTGCAGCAATTGTTAGCGGCATCTTCTATACTCCCATTCAAATATTTTGATTCCATTAAGCCACAACTAAAAACCTTATCCGGAACGAATGAAGAACTATTAAAGGAGATCGAACGCTTTGCAAAAACTTCCAGGTACAAAAACTATTGGGAAAAATATTATCCGGTTCTCGTATTCCTCATAGCTATTATTATCAGCTGGTTGATCTATCGCCTAAGTCACTCACGCCTATAGTCCCAGCAATGCATTAACGATGTCATAATATTCCTTTTTCTGATGCTCATAATCTACGCCGGTGCCTGGTCCACTAAACCCTGCATGTATTTTTTGAATTTCTCCTTTTTTGTCTATAAAAATGGTTGTTGGGAAAGCTGGAATATTTTCCAATTGGGGCAGTGTTTTTTCTGTACGCTGCGGGTCGGTCACCGCCACCTCTGGTATGAGCACGGGGTATTGAACCTTTAATCTTTTCATAAAATTCTGAACACTTTGCCGGGAGCGTTCGAAATCTGGAGTTCTTTCATAAGCAAGCCCCAATATTTCGACCCCTTTTGATTTGTATCTTTCATATATCTCATTCATGAAAAGGGTTTCATCGAGGCAATTAGGGCACCAGGATCCCAATAATTGCAGAATGATTACTTTATTTTTAAACCTTTCGTCATTGATAGAAACAGGTATGCCATTTACATCCTTAAAAGTAAAATCAAACTTCGGCAAGGCGCCGGGTTTAATCTGCGTAGAAGAAAGCGCCTCCGAAAGTTTGGCGCCTGCATTTTTTTGGGCAACCCAGGTCCTGGGAAGAGGTCCAACTCCTAAAAAGTGTTTACCCCCGCTAATATGTTCCGGGTCATCAATTTTTGCAGTAAAAAACATAGCATAACCACCGTCAAATCCCGAAAGTTTGATGGAATCGCCATCTACTACTCCTTCAAGGTATCGATAGTCGCCCGAAGGTGTGAGGAAAGAACCTGTTACTCTATATCCATCCTGGTTAAAAACAGCCACCGCATCCATTGTTCTGCCGGTCTCGGGGTAAGTAAACACCGTTGTCCAGCGCCCAGTTAGAGTTGTCGCAGGCTTTTCATTCAAAGGCTTGAACCTGTAACTATCTTTACCGGTAAACTCGGCGCTAAAGGGCATGACCAGGTTTCTATCGGCCAGTCTTTTTACCCATACTCCTTCTATGTGATTGCTGTTAACCAGCATTGACCGGAATTGCGAATCAAAAAAAGGAAGTATAATAAAAACGGAATCTCCGGTACGCTGAATATCGTCAACGAACAACCGCTCGTTGGCATTACGCAGGTATATAACAGGTTTGCCGGCTTTTTTTGTTACTTCAAAATTGAAAACAATATTATTACCATCGGTCCGTTCCAATTCGCCACGCCATTGACCGCTGGAAAGATCCATTGTTTCCTGGGCCCATGTAAACAAATGGGAGAACAATACAGCGAGCAAGAATGCTATCCGTTTCATAAAGCTGAATTCGATAAAAAAGCGAAAATACAAAAACTTACCCCCTAAAGGTCTGGCGTATGCGTTAAAGGTTTTATACTATTATGCGAAGCGTGTACACGAAAGTTATAAAAATAAAATTGGTACATAAAAGGGAAACCTTTATTTTAACAGTCAAAATCTATTGTTATGTTTCGTATGCACAAAAATAAATTTTTAGTCGGATCTTCGTTATTGCTCATCTTCATGGCAGGCATTGCCGCTACAACTGTTGATGCTAAAGACCCCAAGCCTAATCTTAAAGTATTGCCCAAAAATATCAGTCATGAGCAATTGGAAAAAATCATGAAGGGGTTTAATGTTTCCCTGGGAGTAAAATGTAATCACTGTCATGCGCAGTCGAAAACCAATGAAAAGAAGCTTGACTTTTCCAGCGATGAAAAACCAGAAAAAGATGTTGCACGCAGTATGATCCGGATGACCGCTAAACTTAATAAAAAATATTTTGACTATAATAAAGATGGAGGTGGAGACAATGCTCTGGCTGTTAGTTGCATCACCTGCCACAATGGCAAAGCGCACCCGGAAAGTAAAATCATTATTCCGGAAGACAATCACTAATACAAACATTCCAAACTGTCAATAACGCAGGGGTCAAAGCTTTTTTGATCCCTTTTTTTATTGCGTCATCTTAAATATCATTTCTTTCATCAACGACGCGTCTTCAGTACCAGCGTCATGCACCCCAACACTTCTAAGATTATATTGATGCAGTAATAACAAAGCCTGCTCAATACCATCATAGCCGTAATTTTTTGCCGCAAGCAGATAATCTTTGATAAAAAACGAATTGACCCCAATGGCCAGGGCGGCAGATTTTTCATCCAGCGACTGCACCCCGAATAACATATACACTTTACTAAAGAAATTGTATAATGCCGGCAGCACCAATTGGATGGGGGCCGCCCTGGGGTTGGAGCCAAAATACTGAATGATGCGAATAGCTTTAGCTGTATCCTTTCGCTGCAACGCGTTTTGCAATTCAAAAACATTATACTCCTTACTTACACCCACGTATTGCTCGATATCCTCTTCGGATATGGCTTTCCGGCTGCCCAGGTTCACCAGTAACTTATCAATTTCATTGTTGATCCGGCTCATGTCGTTGCCAATATGCTCCACCAGGAGCATGACCGCTTTTCGCGAAATCGTATTTCCTTTTGCCTGTACCTGTTCGTTAACCCATTCAGGCAATTGATTTTCGTACATTTTTTTTGTACTTACCACCACTGCATGTTGCTTTAACAATCTCGCCATCTTGCTACGTCCATCAATCTTTTTTTCTTTATGTGCTACCACAAGCACGGTAGACGGCAATGGGTTTTCAATATAGCCCTCCAACTTGTCAATATCACGCATTTGCTGCGCTTCCTTTAATATTACCACCTGTTTATCGGAAAACATCGGATACCGGCGGCATGCATTAATCAATTCCGCCCAGTTGGCATCCTTGCCGTAAAATACAGAGAGATTAAACCCTGCTTCTGCCTCAGAAAGAATATGGTGTTCAGCATACTCCACCACCTGGTCAATATAAAAATTTTCTTCCCCCTCTAACCAGTAGATGGGGCTGTATTTTTGATGCTTCCAGTCGCTAATTATTTTTTCAATACTCATTGTTGATCAGTTCAAAACTTAAATGGCGGCATGAGGGGGCGCTGATGCCCAAACCCTGGTCTTTAATATATCCTATTCCACTATTGTAATATTCGCTTTATCAAGGCAGGGAAGATGCTTAAACCGCAGTATGATATTGGCAACCGTTGCCACATCTTTCTGGCAATAGGTTACAATACGCGGAAGATCTTTTTCTTTGTAATATACATCTTTAACCATACTGCCATCAATGTCGTCTTTCGGACTGTCGATACCTAATACCGCGGCAAGCAATTTAAGCGACACATAATTTTTATAATCCCCAAACTTCCATAACTCCATCGTATCAACCAGGTTGGTTTCCCACGGTTTTTTGCCACTTAGCTGTAGGCAATCGGGGAGCGGTATATTTAATATGAGCATTCGCCTGCAGATATAAGGAATATCAAATTCTTTGAGATTATGACCTGCAATGGAAAAAACCCCTCTTTTTTCGCGGAATGTGTTTAACAATTCTACAAAAGCCAGAAGCAAGGCCGCTTCATCGTCGCCACTGAAAGATTTGAGTTTAAAGCATAGTTTTTCTGCTGATTCATGATAAAAAAAGCCTGTAGAAATGCATATTATTTTACCGAATTCAGCAAGAATGCCCGCTTTTTGGAGGTAAGAATCCTCTGGCAAAGTATTTTCTGGCATGGTTTTGGAAATCTTGTCCTGCCAGAGCCCTTGCATATTTTCCGGTAATAATTGAAAATCAGGAACTCCAGGAACAGTTTCTATATCAATTACCAGTAAATTTGTTAAGTTTATCTGTTGTATCATATCTCTAAATTTGTTTAAAATAAAAAAAAATAAACATTATGAGCGCTTCAAACTATCCCTCAGCATCTAATCAGTCTCAGCCACCAAAAAAAGATAACCGTGGCATAATATACGGCGTGCTAATCGCCGCATTATTAGGAACCTGGGGGTACATTATTTACGATAAAAGTAAAACCAAGGAAGTAATTCAACAAAAGGATGTTCAATTTGCATCATTGGATTCGGTAAGGAACCAACTCTTAACAGACTACCAGGCTGCAGAAATCCGCCTGGATAAAATGACATCTGAAAACACAAAGCTCGACAGCCTGGTTAGAACCCGTGATAAGGATGTTGCCGAAATGCGGAGCAGGATTAAAACGTTGATCAATAAACAAAATGCGAGTGCGGCCGATTTGGCTGAAGCCCGTAAGTTAATCGGTCAATTGAACGGAAAGATTGAGGAATATGTGCTGGAAATTGAAAGACTGCAAGGTGAGAACAAGCAGTTAACTGCCGACAAAGAACAATTAACCGTTGAAAAACAACAATTAACAGACACGTTAAACACTAAAATAGTTGAAAACACCGACCTCACCAGTAAAGTTGATGTGGGTTCTACCTTAAACGCTTCGAATTTCCATC
>DASUFG010000062.1:0-2783 GCA_036274715.1 Agriterribacter sp. | reverse complement strand
ACAACTGGGTATTGAATGGTACGAAATGCTGGATCACGCATGGTAAATCAGGCGATGTTGCCGTAGTAATTGCCCGCACGGGTGAAAAAAGATCGAAGGACAATGCTACGGCTTTTATTGTGGAACGCGGAACTCCTGGATTTAGTGGCGGCAAAAAGGAGAACAAGTTAGGCATGCGGGCCAGTGAAACGGCTGAAATGATATTTGATCAATGCAGAATACCAGATGCAAATCGCCTGGGAGCTGTGGGAGATGGGTTTAAGCAATCGCTGAAAGTGCTGGACGGAGGAAGGATTTCTATTGCTGCGTTGGCCCTGGGCATAGCAAAGGGTGCCTATGAAGCCTCTTTGAAATATGCTAAAGAGAGGCACCAGTTTGACCAGCCAATAGCTAATTTTCAGGGTGTATCCTTTAAGCTGGCCGATATGGCAACCAGCATTATGGCTGCTGAACTATTAATATTGCAGGCTGCTGACAAAAAAAACAAAGGCCTTTCAATGACAAAAGAAGCGGCTATGGCTAAATATTACGCAAGTGAGATCGCAGTAAGCATAGCGAACGATGCGGTGCAGATTTTTGGAGGATATGGCTACACCAAGGATTTTCCGGTTGAAAAATTTTATAGAGACAGTAAACTGTGCACAATTGGTGAAGGCACCAGCGAAATACAAAAAATAGTAATCGCAAGAGAAGTATTACACGCTTAAAATACCGGCTTACAGAACATGAGAAAACTAAACCTCCGCATTAAAGTGGAGGTTTTTTATGCCAGGAAATCCTCATCTTCTTTCGGAGAATATTTCGTAAACACCTTCTCGATAGCTCCGGAAAACAACGGGAATTTTTCTTTGGCGAAATCCTTTACCAACATAATGGCTTTCATCGCCTGCTCTTCGGTTAAACCCGCTTCTACCTTCAGGCGGTCGATTAATTCTTTCATCGATTTTTCTTATTAAATTTATCGGTGAAGATAAGACGAAAAAACAAATTGCGTCCGGAACGAAAAAGCCCGGTTAATTAACCAGGCTCTTGATGTATTTCAAGTTATCTGCATTTTCAATCTTAATATTATGCCACCTTAAGCATACTCATTTTACTATTGTCGAATTTATGCTGCGCATAATCGAGCGTAAGATGAAACTGCTTTTCGGCCGAAGAAGGCAATTCAAACATGGCATCGGTTAATATATTTTCACAAATGCTGCGCAAGCCTCTTGCTCCTAATTTATATTCCATGGCTTTACTAACCATAAAATCGAGTACTGGCTCATCCACAATTAGCTTAATGCCTTCCAGTTCAAATAACCGGGTATATTGTTTCATCAATGCATTTTTGGGCGCAGTAAGAATAGACCGTAGCGTTTCTGCATCCAACGGATTCAGGTATGTTACCACCGGTAATCGGCCCAACAACTCAGGTATTAATCCAAACGATTTCAGATCCTGGGCATTAATATACCGAAGCAGGTTCTTCTTCATGTATTCCTGCTGATCTTTATTTACATTAAATCCAATAGCATTGGTATTTACCCTTCGGGCAATTACCCGGTCAATACCATCAAATGCACCCCCGCAAATAAAAAGGATATTTTGCGTATTTACCTTGATCAATTTTTGTTCGGGATGTTTTCTTCCACCTTGAGGAGGCACCAACACCTCGGTGCCTTCGAGCAGCTTCAATAAACCCTGTTGCACGCCTTCGCCACTTACATCGCGGGTAATGGAGGGATTATCACTCTTTCGCGCAATTTTATCAATCTCGTCAATATAAACAATTCCTTTTTCAGCAGCGGCCACGTCGTAATTACAAACCTGTAGCAGGCGGGTAAGGATACTTTCAACGTCTTCGCCCACATACCCCGCCTCTGTAAAAACAGTGGCATCGACAATGGCAAAAGGAACGTTCAACATCCGTGCAATTGTTTTTGCCAATAATGTTTTACCGGTCCCGGTTTCGCCCACCATAATGATATTACTCTTCTCGATTTCTACCTCATTTTCGGTTGCTTTATGCTGTAAGCGCTTATAGTGATTATATACGGCAACGGCCAATACCTTTTTAGCATCGCCCTGCCCGATCACGTATTCATCCAAAAAGGTTTTCACTTCCAAAGGCTTTTTAACACTAAGTTTAAACTGTGGATGTGATGATTCGTGCTTTAGAAGCAGTTCCTGTTCAATAATCTCGCGGGCGTGATCCACGCAGTTCTCGCAAATATGTCCTTCCTGCCCCGCGATCAGAATTTTCACTTCATCGCGGCTTCTTCCACAAAAAGAACAGTGTAAAATTGATTTAGCCATGTTAATTACAATAAAATTTTGATTATCAGCTATTTGTTTGGCTAACAAAGGATACGGTTGCAGGCTCTGATTCAGGATAAAGGAGACAGGGTAGACAGCAAAAGTCCGAAACTTTTACGTAAATCCAGCCCTAGTAAGGCATACATATGTTAATTTTCGCTGCGTGAAAAAGCCGCTCAATTATAAGCGGCTTATCAATCTGCTGATTATAAGCATATTATAGCTTTTCTATTAATTTATCTACTATCCCATATTCGATGGATTCTTTTGCCCCCATCCAATGATCCCGGTCAAAGTCTTTCATAATCTTCTCGAAAGTTTGCCCGCAGTTTTCGGCAAGGATCCTGGCGCTTATTTCTTTGATCTTGTGTATTTGTTCTCCCATTATTTCCAGGTCGGCCGAAGTACCCTGTCCGCCTCCACTGGGTTGGTGTATCATGACTTCCCCATGCGGAAAGATGTATCGCTTGCCTTTTTTTCCG
>DASUFG010000061.1:0-2298 GCA_036274715.1 Agriterribacter sp. | reverse complement strand
CACCTCTGTTACAACAGCTGTCGGTATCAGCTCTGATGGATAAATCATTTTCACTTGATCAAAAAAGCCTGAAATTTTACCATCGATTTCTGTATTGGAACTCAGCTTTCTTCCGGCATGCAGATCAAGACCAAAAGACTTGTAATTATATTCTGTTGAATAATAAGTACCAACCCCGAAACTGTTTCCTTTATCATTTTCGACTGTCCAGCTAATCGCAGGATAAACACGGGTTCCACCTGTTTTTGATGCACCTGTTTTTGAAACATAGGCTGAGGAGGCGGCTGTATGATGATCTATTCCAAAATCTACGCCCAGGGTATGTTTGTGATGTCCTATATCCCAACCCACAAATTTTATTTCGATGCCATTGGAAAGATCGACTACGTGCTCGTCGCCTATCCCTCCCGTTACGGCAGAATGGTTTCCTTCCTGGGAATAATAACTCGATACCAGGTTAATCTCATCCAGCCGAAGGGGTTTAGTTTCATATACACTATCCGGCCGTTTTGAAAATTGGGAAAAAGCACTGAGGAACATCAAATAAATCCCAACAAGAGTTAAGCATATCCTGCGCATGTGAAATAATAATAAAATTGAGAATAAATTAATTACAGCCGCATCCACCGCCGGTTTTACCACCATTTGCACCTGCGGCACCTTCGCGGTAGGTTTCAAAGTTTAGTTCCGTCTTCTCACTTTTCCTTGCACCAAGTGTCATATCAGCGTCGTTGAGCTTGCTCTTCTGGTATTCCTTCACACTTGTGCAGGATGCTGAAGTAAGAAGCACTGCTGTTCCAAAAGTCAATAAAAGGATAGTATGTTTTTTCATAAATGCTGATTACGTAAAATGTAAATTTTGTGTGGCGTATATCGTGTCGTTGTCATCAATCACGATAGCTTCAATATCTTTTATCTGGTTGATCATATCCAGTCCTGCCCTGATACCCATTATTGTAACGGGTGTGGCCATTGCATCAGCAATTTCGGCGTTGGGTGTAATGATTGTTACGCTTTTTATACCCCTCACCGGCAGACCTGTGCGGGGGTTGATAGTATGCGAATATTTAACACCATTCACCATTATGAATTTCTCATAGTTTCCCGAAGTAGCGACGGCCATGTCGGTCACATTCATGTAGGAGAATATTGTTTCTTTCAGGTTCGGGTTTACTATACCGATTGTCCATGGTTGGCCACCGGGTTGTGTACCCCAGGTGGTAAGGTCGCCGGAAGCATTCACGATGCCGCAGTGTACCCCCGCTGCTATCATCTTATGCTTAGCCATTTCGGCCGCATAGCCTTTGCCAATGCCGCCAAAGCCAATACGCATTCCTTTTTCTTTCAAAAAAACGGTACACTCTTGTTCGTCCAGTTTAATATTGCGGTAGTTGATCAGCCTCACCATTTTCCTGGCAGTCTTTTCGTCGGGGAGACTGGTCATATGCGTATCAAAATTCCAAAGCCTTTTATCAACTGACCCGTAGCTGATATCGAATGCTCCCTGTGTTATTTCGGAAAGCCGCATTGAACGGCGGATAAGATTGAAGGTTTCCCTGCTCACTTTTACAGGTGATACCCCGGCGGCACGATTTACCTGGTTAGTTTCGCTGCTTTCATCAAAGGTGGTAAGCAGGCGCTCTATTCTTTTGATCTCGTTTACACCAATAGTAATCATTTCATCCGCCCACACTTTTTCATCACCCACAACGGAAATCTCAAAATGATTGCCCATCAACCGCATGTTTTGCTTATGCAGCTTCGGCGAAGTATTTATCTCATTTATTATCATTAATGGCGGTATTGATCTCATCAATAAAAGCAGTGGCGCCTTGTTTGGGGAAACCGTCCCATACCTTGAGCACTTTGCCCTCGGCATTCAGCAAAACAGTGCTGGGAAAGTTGCCTGCGGCATTATACTTGTCGGCCAACATTTCATTTTGTTCCTGCTGGGCTTTCGGTAACTGATTTTTCTTTAGACGGGGGAAGTCTGCATTAACCAGGATCAGCTGCTCCCTTGCAATCCGCATAAAGTCGCCACTATCAAAAATCTCTTTATGCAGTCGGATACAGGGACCGCACCAGTCGGATCCTGAAAAATTCAATAGTATTAACTCATGCTTTTCTTTTGCCATCTTTTGGGCCTCATTAAAATCAGTAAGCCATGATGAGGCATCATAAGTGAAGAGTGCCAGCAAAGCGATAACCAGTAATTTCATACATCAATTTTTTTGGTCATAACATTCATTTTTTAGGTGAAGCTTTTCAGCGCAAAGGGTAGGGGCTCATGTTTCCCTT
>DASUFG010000060.1:0-5062 GCA_036274715.1 Agriterribacter sp. | reverse complement strand
GATCCGTGTAAACTCTCCATCATCATTATCATAACCAAAATATCGATTGCTGATATCTTCGTCGGTTTCAAAGTCATCGCAAAAAATAGTGCCGGCAGGTGCGTCTCTGCAGGTGAAACATCCGGGTGGAACCATCCCGTTTATCACCATAATGATATAATAGGTAAATGGAAAAATGAGATGCAGCATTGTGGCAGTATTTTTAAAATGTCAAACCTGGTTATATCCATTTCCTGTGCAAACGAATGCCATCTGGGGCCTTTTTTGCATCTTGCCGGTTTCATGGGTGTCTAAAACACATAATGAAAGGTAAAGAAATTATTTTATCTGTTTTAGAAATATTTTGAAAGAAAATATTTTGCTTTATATTTACGAAACCTAAAAATAATGTAGTGCCATGATAATTTTCCGTATTGCCAATAACAGCCGCCATTATATCCTTTTACTTACTATTTTCCTGGTGTTCACCGGCAACTCCTACCGGGCATTGGCGCAGGAAACGGGTTTGGCAAAACAGGGGATATCGCTCATTCCCTATCCAAAGGAGGTGCAGTTGCAGGGAACTGATTTTGTTCTCGATGAAAATACCAATATTGTCCTTGATAAAAATGCTTCGGAAGGTGATCAGTTTGCTGCTGCCGGGCTTGTCGATTTTTTAAAAGATCAGTTTGGTTTACTCCCGCACATCACCAAAACCACTTCTAAAAATTCCATTCAACTGACCCGCAAACGGGCTGATAAAAAATTGGGTATCGAAGGATATACATTGTCGGCAAATCAAAATGGATTGGTGGCAACTGCTTCTACCGATGCCGGGTTGTTTTACGCTGTGCAAACCATTATGCAGCTTGTTCAGCAAAAAGGAGCAGGTGTATTTGTAAAGGGTATGCAGTTGCGGGATTGGCCGGATACTAAACAGAGGGCCGCTCATTACGATACAAAGCATCACCAGGATACCCGCGCCTTTGTAGAAAGCTTTATCCGCGATCTTGCTAAATACAAAATGAACATGCTCATCTGGGAATGGGAGGATAAATTCGAATATCCCAGTCACCCCGAAATAGGTGCACCGGGCGCATTTACCATGAAGGAAATGCAGGAACTTACCCGTTATGCTCAAAAATATCATATACAGATCGTTCCGCTTGTGCAGGGTTTGGGGCATGTAAGTTTTATTTTGAAATGGCCGCAGTTTGCACACCTACGGGAAATACCGGCTTCCAATTTCGAGTTTTGTCCGTTGAAAGATGGATCCTACGAATTACTGAATGATTTGTGGCAGGATGCCATAAAAGCCACTCCGGGGTCTGAATATATTCATATTGGAACAGATGAAACCTATGAGTTGGGCTTATGTGAGGATTGCAGGAAGAAAGAAGCGGAAATTGGAAAGAGTGGTTTATACCATCTTTTTGTGGGAAGATCGGCAAGGTTGCTACAGCCTTCCGGGCGGCAGGTGATGGTGTGGGAATCGCCCATGGGTTGGGCGAAAGGCCGTTTACAGGTATACCATAATGATATGAAGCAGGAAAAGCCGGTAACACCTCAAAAAGGGGTTATTATGACGGAGTCGTATGGCTATGAAACTCCCGATCTAAAATATGCTAAAGAGTCGAAGGCGCTTGGTTACCCGGTGTATGCATACGATCCCAACCCGGGCATTGAACAATTATTTCTTCCCTACTTTTTTGTAAAAGATAAAGGAGATACACTTAACGGCTGTCTCGAAAATTCTTATGGTTTCCTGAAACAGAACCTCGGAAAAGCTGTTTTTGATGGGGTAATCCGTACATCGTGGGATGACGCGGGGCTGCCGATGCAGGCCTGGATGCTCACGTTCGCCACTACTGCCGCTTTTTCCTGGAATGCCACGGCTCCCTCATTGGCAGAATTTACTACCGCTTTTTTTAAGAACCGGTATGGCAACAAGGCGGTTGAAATGGATTCGCTTTACCGCTTGTTGAATGAAGGCGCATATTTTTATATGGAGAGTTTCGAACGAAGGGTTTGGCACTGGGGCAATATTGGTAAAACGCATTTGCCCGATTTGCCGAGAGGTGACGCCCTGGAATACGATCCTTTTTGGAATAAGCAGTATGCCGACAGGGTGGAGAGCAGTAATGTGTTTTTGGCGAAAATGAACAGGGCGATAGATATTTGTAAACAAAACCTGGCGCTCGGTATAGATAATGCCTACGATGTGGAAGTATTCATGAGCCTTGCCAATATGGTAAAACATACCGCCCTAACCTACCTCGATCTATCTCACCTGGAGCAGGCGGTTAAAGCAGCGCATGAGCAGCGTTTTGTGGATGTTGATTCTTCCTATATCCATCTTACGGATGCGGAAAATATTGTAAAAGGTCAATTGGCAAGAAGAGAAAAAGTGTATACGGATCTTGTGTCGCTATGGGAGAAAACAAGGTTACCCAAAGGAATGTCTACTCCCACAAAACAATATTTTTTTGAGCAGGACCGTACGCGGCATTTCGCCAACAGGGTACCCGGTATGAGCTATTTAATATACGATGAACAATTGCTCGACCTGGAAGGATACCTGCAGAAACTTGAAGCATACAAAGCATTTTTTCACCAACGATTTTTGGGTGATTCCGCAAAAAATAATTCAAACATCCAATAATTTTAAAAAAGATCTATAATGTTTGTATCAAGAAGAAATTTTGTAAAGCATGTTTCACTCACGGCTGCAGGGTTGAGTGTGCTGGATCCATTTCATGCTTTCGCAAATAACAAAGACGAAAGCGTAAAATTGGGGTTTATCGGAACGGGGTTAAGAGGGCAGGCACACCTGGCCACGGTACTTAAAAGAGATGATGTAGAGGTAGTATCGATTTGCGACATTGATGCCCGTATGCTGCAAACCAGTAAGGAGTTGTTTAGCAAATCGGGAAAGGCAATGCCAAAAGTGTATACGGGTGATGATTATGCTTACCGGAATTTATTGGATGCAAAAGGCATAGACGGCATTATTATCGCTACCCCATGGGAATGGCATAAGCCGATGATCATGGATTCCCTGTCTTCGGGTTTGAAATACGTAGCCACAGAAGTGGTACTGGGCATTACGCTTGAAGATCATTGGGAAGTGGTGCGAAGTGCTGAGCGCAACGATGCACATGTAATGATGCTTGAAAACGCCTGCTACCGGCGCGATACACTTGCCATTATGAATATGGTGCGACAAGGGATATTCGGAGAAATTATGCATGTGCAGGGTGGCTACCAACATGATTTGCGTGGTGTGAAATTTAATGATGGGGTGACGCCTTATAACAGTGGTGTTGAATTTGGCGAAAAGGGGTTTTCGGAAGCGAAATGGCGAACCAATCATTCGGTAAAGCGCAATGGAGATTTGTATCCCACGCATGGTGTAGGACCCATCGCCATGATGATTGACATTAATCGTGGCAACCGGTTTGAATCACTTTCTTCTTTTGCTACAAAAACCAGGGGATTGCATAATTATATCGTTAAAAAGGGAGGAGCCGACCATCCCAATGCAAAAGTGCGTTTTACATTGGGCGATATTGTAACCACGCAATTGAGATGTGCTAACGGCGAAACTGTTTTCCTGCAACACGACACAAATTTACCCAGGCCATACTCATTGGGATTCCGCGTACAGGGCACTAATGGCATCTGGATGAATCTTCACAACGGAATCTTTATTGAAGGGCAATCAAAATATGATCATGAACATTGGGATGATGCGAAGGCATGGTTAGATAAATATGATCACCCATTGTGGAAAAAATGGAGTGAGCAGGCCTATCTTACCGGCCACGACGGCATCGATTTTTTTGTGCTGCACGGTTTTGTGGAAGCGATCAAACAAAAAAAACCAACTCCCATGGATGTATACGATGCTGCAAGTTGGAGCGCCATTACACCGCTCAGCGAAGCTTCAATAGAGTTGGGCAATCAAACCGTAGATTTTCCTGATTTTACCGGGGGCAAATGGATGAACCGGAAAAATGATTTTGCGTTAACGGATGAGTATTAATGTTACCGACCAGGAAATTCTTGTATGCAGCGCCCAAGTTGTTCAATGTCTGCCGCTGTGTGATGGCTGTTAATCACCACCCGGGTAATTAAATCATCTCCCGGCATAGGATAGGCGAAGCTGGAAACCAGGATGTCTTTCTTTTCCAGAAAAGGATACAGTTTATTTTGAGTGGTATAAAATACGGGGTAGTGATCAAAATATTGAAATAACCCCGAATTACCTGCGATACTATGGAAGTGGTTTACATTTGCATGTAACATCATCCTTTTTTTTGTAAATAGCTCATCGCTCTTCAGATAGGCGTACAGGTAGGCAGGGATAATGGGGGAGGAGGTGTTGAAGTAAGCGCTTTTCTTTAACTGGTCAATGGTTTTTTTGTTGGAAAAAACCAACCCGCCCGGGATGCCCATGGCTTTACCGAAAGAACTTACCACGATCAAATTAACATGCGGTGGCGTATTAATTTCGCTGAAAATGCCTGAGCCATTGTTTCCCGTAATGCCGAAGCCATGGGAATCATCAATGATCAGCGTAACGTTTTTATCAGCAGGAAGTGTTGATACCCAGTTAAAATTGTAGTTAACCGCAAGCAACGGATCGAGAGAGTTTGTGACGATGATAATAGACGATGCAGTTGTGTTGTTAATTGCACTATGCAGGTTGTTAACCCAGTGATCAAAATCTGCGTAAAAAAAATCCGAAGGTTGTGTGCATACAGCCGGGTGGGCGTTGGGTGCAAAAATAAATTCGCCTTTGTCCATAAAGTATCGCACCGTAAGTTGGCCTGCCATATAACCTGAAGATACGGTGAGCGCCGATTCTGCGCCAGCGAAGGTTGCCAGGTGATGCTCGGCGTCTTCATATACTTTTAAACGAAAATTGGAGTTGCGGGAACTGGAATAATTGGTGCCGTAATGGCTTATTCCTTCTGTGAGATATTCCTGGAATTCAATGCTGCTGTTTATTCCCAGGTAGGAAGTGCCACTGAAAAAAAGATATTCTTTACCGTTACATATAGCTATCCGGCCAGGAATT
>DASUFG010000059.1:0-3087 GCA_036274715.1 Agriterribacter sp. | reverse complement strand
CGCCATCTTCAGAATCGCTGCGAAAGATCGCACCTTCTGAACTGCGGAGCAGCATATGTACTTTGCCCGGGGCGGATTCCCATAAAGTGGGTTGTATAACGCCTTTCCCTTTAAATGAAGTTCTGTCTAAAGCAATATAGGAGTCGGCAGTCCATGTTTTACCATTGTCCCTGCTGATGTCGGCAAAAGCATCCCATTTCCCTTCTTCATGCGAAGCCCCTGCGATCCACAAACCTGCTGAGGTAACCAGCAGCTTATTGCGCACCGGGCCTCTTCCACCCTTATCGCCCGCCACTAATTCAGTGGCGTCCGACCAGGTTGCACCATTGTCGTCGGAAGTTTTCAGCCATGTTTCCCAGGAGGGAATTTTTTTGCCCACTTTAAAGAAGAGAAAAATTTTGCCTTCTGCCGATTGAAATAATACAGGGTTCCAGTGTGCATCCTCCCTTATCTTAGCCACTTCAACAGGGGTGCTCCATTGTCCGGGCTTGCCTTTCACAAGCCAGATGCCTACGTCGTCGGTTCCTTCTTTTTGTCCGCCAAACCATGCGGCCATAAATTCACCGTTTTGCAGGCGCACCATAGTGGAAGCATGGCATTCAGCAAATGGCGCCGGTGTTGTGAAAAAATACCCCGTGGTAAAGGAAGAATCTTTTCCCATTTGCGATCCTTTATTTTGAGTATCCGTTTGCCGTTGGGCACCGGAGCAGGCACATAAAAATAAGATTGATAATGCGGCAATGAATCTGGCAGGCATGAGGATATTGCGATTTGAAATTTGAGATTTATGATTTTAAATCGGACTGAAGTTTTTTAATTTACAGTTTATAGCACTTCGAATTTCAATATTCTAACTTTGTATCTTATTTGGATATTGTCTCTTGTTATTTGGTTCTTATCGTCTACGCCACATCTTCATACACCACTTCTTTAATATCCAGTTTCTCGTACCACGATTTTAACGTATCTAAAAGGGAAGCTAATACCGCTTTTTCTTTTGGTGTAGGTTCCAGCGCATGCGACCTGCTGATGGTATGAATTGGCAGGCCCCTGGACTGCAGGAAGAATTTAGAGCTCATCGGGTAAGCTACATGAACAGAGGGATCAACCCGCGCCAATTCTGCCTGCAGCCAATTTACTTCTTCCTGCCTGGATGGATCATCAACATGATCGCAAAGCCATACCAGTATTTCGGGATAAAAATTACCGGCAATAGCTGATAAACCGGCAGCGCCGGCTTTCATAGAAGAAACCGCATTAGGCGTATGCGCATCAAAAAACTGCATAGGCGTATTTTTCAACACCGCTAATTTTGCTTTTACCTGTTCTACGTCGCAACAGGTATCTTTATGATAAAACATCCGGTTGGTAGATACCAGGGTTTTTAACACCGCAGGACTTACCAGTCTTTTATAAGGAACAGGACATTCGTACAAGCCCAATGGTATATTGCCGGTTAAGTTCAGCATTTTTTCAAACCGCTGGAGTAAGATATCATCTGGTTCATCTATTGCGGCATAGTGGCCTGTAATAAGCACAACAGACTCAACCCCTGTATCATATATCTTTTTGGTGAATTCTGCTTTATTTTCTATCGACAAGCCAAAGGAACCGGTGGCTACCACAGGAACACGACCGTTTACATGGTTCACAACCGCACGGGTTAGGGCCAAGCGTTCGTCTTCGTTAATGCTATACATTTCGCTTGACAGGCAATTGGCAAATAATCCCTTCACTCCTGATGCAAGATAAAAATCCACCAGCTTTTTCACCATATCAAAATCTAGTTTCGCCTCCGGCGTAAACGGTGTTATCATTACGGGAACAAATTTCTTTGACATAAATTTGCTTGTTTTTTTTCAAATATTTGTTGAATAATCTGATCTTAAGTTCACGCTCCTGTTATCGACTAATGATAGAGCACTTTTTCCCGCCGCGCATACTCATCTCCCACGTGCTTTCGTTAATAATAAGCCCGCCAGGAATATGGTTAAAGTACCTATCACTACGATCATATTGACATGAAACGGGCTTTTAAGATGCTCCAAATGTGCAGGAAAATACTTGGTTAACGACATCCACAGAATGACCAAAATACCGATGATTGTTCCTGTAACCGCTTCAGCATTCCCGGCCTTTTTGGCAATCATACCCAGTAAAAATAATCCCAGCATGCCGCCCGAAAGAATGCCTGCAAGTTCCCACCACAAATCCAGGATGCTTGCTATACCAATCAGGGAGATGCCGAAGATGATCGACAAAATACCCGTAAAGGCGGTAACCGTGTACAGAATGATCATTTCTTTTTTAGGTCCGGGATTGGGATTGATATAGCGCTGGTAAATATCTTTTAAAAACACGGTTGCCGAACTGTTCATACCGCTGCTGATGGTGCTCATCGCTGCACTCATAATGGCGGCAATAATCAAACCCACCAATCCTTTTGGTACTTTCATCACCATGAAGTAGGGTAAAATTTTATCCCCGTAGTCGGCAGGTGTTAAGCTCTTAATATCCACGCCTCTTTCGGTTGCCACCTGCTGTTTTACTACATCCAGCAATTCGGGGTGCTGTGTGAAATAAGCATATAGGGAAGTACCGATAATAAAAAACAACAAGGAAACCGGCAAGTACCAATATACGCAAAGCCATACGCTCCTGGTAGCTTCCTTTTCACTTCGGGCGGTATGATAACGCTGCACATAATTTTGATCCATGCCAAAATTATTCAGGTTAATAAAAAAGCCATATAAAAAAATAACCCAGAAAGTGGAACTGCTGAAATCGGTAAGGCTAAAACTCCCCAGTCCAAATTTCTCGTCTGCCACCCCTATCCGGTATATCTCAGCGGCACCGCCTTTCATTTCATACAAAATGATAAATAGAACAGTTAAAGCTCCCGCTGTTTTAATAATACCCTGGGCCACTTCCGTCCATATTACAGCTTCCATACCTCCTAATACCGTATATATGATAATACAGATTCCCGTAACCACCATGATCGTTTTCATATCAACTCCCGTTAGTGCCTGCAGGGTAAGCGCAATGCCGAAAAATATGGAACCCATACGGGCTAGCTGGGTAAGT
>DASUFG010000058.1:0-11608 GCA_036274715.1 Agriterribacter sp. | reverse complement strand
CAATGTTACCGGATCTAAAAAATTCGCCCGTTTAATCAGGGACAATAAATACGAGGAAGCGCTGAGTGTTGCCCGCCAGCAGGTTGAAAGTGGTGCACAGGTGCTGGATGTGAATATGGATGATGCGATGCTGGAGGGTGTACGGGCGATGACAACTTTCCTTAACCTGCTGCAAAGCGAACCCGATATTGCCAGGATTCCTATCATGATCGATTCCTCAAAATTTGAGATCATTGAAGCAGGTTTAAAATGTGTGCAGGGCAAGTGTATCGTGAACTCTATTTCCATGAAGGAAGGAGAAGAAAAGTTTATTCAGCAGGCAGAGATCTGCAAAATGTTTGGCGCCGCTGTTATTGTAATGGCCTTTGATGAACAGGGGCAAGCAGATACTAAAGATCGAAAAATAGAGATATGCCATCGCGCATATAAAATCCTCACACAACAGGTGGGGTACGATCCACAGGACATTATTTTTGATCCCAATATTTTTGCTATTGCCACGGGCATTGAGGAACATAACAACTATGCGGTTGATTTTATAGAAGCGACCAGGGAAATCAAACGCCTGATGCCCCTCACTAAAGTTAGTGGTGGTGTTAGTAACGTGTCTTTTTCTTTCCGCGGCAATGACCACGTGCGGGAAGCGATTCATTCTGTGTTTTTATATTATGCTATCAACGCCGGTATGGATATGGGCATTGTAAACGCGGGACAGTTGGTAGTGTATGATGAAATAGATCCTCAGTTGCGGCAATTGTGCGAGGACGTGATATTGAACAGGAATAATGATAGTAACGAAGCTACTGAAAAGCTGATTGTTTTTGCTGAAACGGTGAAGGCAAAGGGCAAAGAAGTAATAAAAGACAATGCATGGCGTAACGCACCTGTTGAAGAGCGGCTTACCCACTCGCTGGTAAACGGCATAACTGACTTTATTGATATAGACACGGAAGAAGCACGCCTAAAATATCCTCGCCCGCTCGATGTGATTGAAGGCCCGTTGATGGACGGTATGAATGTGGTGGGTGATTTATTTGGTGCCGGAAAAATGTTTTTGCCACAGGTGGTGAAGTCGGCACGGGTAATGAAAAAATCCGTTGCTATTCTCACACCTTACATTGAAGCTGCAAAATCCGAGGTTTCTGACGCGCCTACCATTTTGCTGGCAACCGTAAAAGGCGACGTTCACGATATCGGGAAAAATATAGTGGGTGTAGTGTTGGGCTGTAACGGGTATAATATAAAAGACCTGGGTGTAATGGTGCCTACAGATAAGATATTGGATGAAGCTGATAAATGCGGGGCAGCCATAATAGGAGTGAGTGGCTTAATTACGCCCTCGCTTGATGAAATGGTGCATGTAGCACACGAAATGAAGCGCCGTGGTATGAAGCAGCCCTTGCTTATTGGTGGGGCTACCACTTCACGCATGCATACCGCGGTTAAAATAGCGCCACAATACGACAATGGAGTTGTACATGTACTGGATGCAAGCCGGAGTGTTACCGTGGCAGGTTCGTTGCTGAATGAACAAAAAGGAAAGTTCCTGGAAAATATAGTTACCGAATACCAGAAATTAAAGACGGATTTCGAAAATAAAAAACCTGTAAAACAATATATTTCTTATGAACAGGCGCAGGCCAACGGGGTGAACATAAATTGGGAAAACTATTCGACTCCTGTACCTTCTTTTACCGGTACCAAAATATTCGCGGACTACGATTTAAATGAGATCAGGCAGTATATCGACTGGAAGCCATTTTTTATTGCCTGGGAACTGCATGGTAATTTCCCGCAAATCTTAACAGACGAAAAAGTAGGAGGGGAGGCAACCAAATTATACAACGATGCGAACCTGTTACTCGACCAGGTTATCGCAGAAAAATGGGTTACGGCACATGGGGTCATCGGCTTTTGGGAAGCCAATACTATTGCGCCGGATACAATAGAAGCAAAAAACGGCAAGCGCCCTGTTCATTTAGAATCTCTAAGGCAGCAAATTAAAAAAGCGCCCGGTCAGCCCAATCTCTCCCTGGCTGATTTCATAGCGCCACAGGCTACGGGGGTGCAGGATTACATAGGTGCTTTCTCTGTGACAATCAAAGGGATAGAACCCTATATTAAGAAGTTTGAAGCGGAGCACGATGATTACAATAAAATAACCTTGCAGGCTTTGTGCGACCGTTTGGTAGAAGCTTTCGCAGAGTGTTTGCACAAAAGGGTAAGAACGGAGTTTTGGGGCTATATAAAAGAGGAGTCGTTGAACAATGAAGAACTGATCAAAGAAAAATACCAGGGCATACGTCCGGCACCTGGCTATCCTGCTTGTCCTGATCACCTGGAAAAATATAAGTTGTTCGACCTGCTCGGTGGCGAGGCGGCAACCCAAATCCGTCTCACCGAATCCCTCGCAATGTATCCTGCAGCATCGGTATGTGGCTGGTATTTCAGTCATCCCCAAAGTCAATACTTTGGCGTGGGCAAAATACAACCGGACCAGTTTAATGATTATGTAAAACGGGGTAACTTAAGCAGCGAAGAAATGCAACGATGGTTGAGGCCGGTATTGGAATAAAGCTAGTGCCCGTTAAATTGATTTTTATTATCCCCCTTCCTTTTAATAAATTCGCCTCCCGTTTAGTATTAAATGCGGCATTTCACCTCTAATGCAATAAAAATGAAAGCTAGAGTTCTTAAAATCCATCAAAAGGACAATGTGTTGGTGGCACTGACAAATCTAAAGAAGGGCGAAGATATCCTGTATAACAACGAGACATATACCCTGGTGGACGATGTTGACGCCAAGCATAAATTTTTTATTAACGATATGAAAGCCGGCGACCCGGTTTACATGTATGGTGTGCTGGTAGGTAAGTTGCAGTTTGATGTGCCCAAAGGCGGTCGTATGACAACGGATAATACTAAACACGCGGCAGATCCCTATGCTTACCGTGGAGCGAAGTTTGAATGGCATGCCCCCGATGTTTCGAAATTCCAAAACCGCACTTTTAACGGCTATCACAGAAGCGATGGGAGAGTGGGTACGGCCAATTACTGGCTTTTTTTACCAACCGTATTTTGCGAAAACAGGAATCTTGATGTAATTCGGGAGGCCTTGCATAATGAACTGGGTTATGCTGTTACAGATAAATACAAATCTTACACCAAGTACCTCGTTGATGCCTATAAAGAGGGGACGGATTTAGATAGCCTTCATATTGCGGATGTACAGCCCGATCCTATTCAACGAAGGGTGTTCAAAAATATAGACGGTGTTAAATTTCTCAATCACCAGGGTGGGTGTGGAGGTACCCGCCAGGATGCTGCAACATTAGGCAGGCTTTTAGCCGCGTATTCCGATCATCCTAACGTAGCCGGGGTAACGGTTTTAAGCCTTGGCTGCCAGAACCTGCAGGTGCAGGATTATTTGCAATACCTTAAAGAGCGTAACCCAGGTTTTGATAAACCTTTGTACGTATTTGAACAACAGCAATCGCAAAGTGAGGAACAATTGATTGCGGAAGCGATTCGTAAAACATTTATTGGCTTAACGGAGTTAAATAAAATAGAACGGAAACCAGCGCCTTTAACAGAATTGTGCATTGGTGTAAAATGTGGCGGCAGTGATGGATTCAGTGGTATCTCCGCAAACCCCGCAGTAGGCTATTGCGCCGATTTGGTAGTAGCGTTGGGGGGTAAAGTATTGCTGGCGGAGTTTCCAGAACTATGTGGTGCCGAACAGGAACTGATCGATCGCGCAGTGGATGAACCAACGGCCCGTAAATTCATCCATTTAATGAGAAGTTATGATGAATTGGCGCATAAAGTAGGTTCGGGTTTTCATATGAATCCTTCACCGGGCAATATTAAAGACGGACTCATTACCGATGCCATAAAATCAACCGGCGCAGCAAAAAAAGGCGGCACATCACCAGTTGTGGATGTGTTGGATTATACGGAAAAGGTAAGTAAACCTGGATTAAGCTTGGTGTGTACGCCTGGCAACGATGTAGAAGCCACCACAGGCAAAACCGCCTCCGGATCAACGCTCATCTTATTTACTACGGGCTTGGGTACACCTACGGGTAACCCGGTTTGTCCTACCATTAAGGTCTCTACCAATTCAGCCCTCGCAAAGCGAATGAAAGATATTATCGACATTGATACCGGACCTATTATTGAAGGTGAAAAAACCATTGAAGAAATGGGCGAGGAGATCCTGGAATATTGCATAAAAGCAGCCAGCGGGGAAGTAATTCCCAAAGCGGTTCAATTAAACCAGGATGATTTTATTCCATGGAAAAGAGGGGTTTCGTTATAAAAGAGCGTATGGGCAAGCATTCAACATTTGAATTTTTATTGTAGCTTTTATATTTCCTGCAATATGGGAAAGGGGCGCGTTAAAACAATTGCATTATGTTCAGATTGGATAATAAAATCGCTATTATTACGGGTGGTGGGAGTGGAATAGGAAAAGCCATCAGCACAACATTTGCCAAACAAGGTGCAATGGTATATATCCTTGATATGGATGAAAAAAATGCCAACGCAACCATCGATGAAATCATTGACAATGGAGGTGCCGGTAAATTTTTAAAGTGCAATATAGCTAGCCAACAGGAAGTTAAAGCGGTGATCGGGCAAATTGTTGATTCACATAAAACGATAGACATATTGGTGAACAATGCAGGCATCGCGCATATCGGCCAGGCCGACACTACCTCGGAAGAAGATTTTGATCGTGTGGTTGCGGTAAATATCAAGGGAATATACAACTGCCTTCATTCCGTTATTCCTTACATGAAAGAGAAAGGCGGTTGTATTTTGAATATGGCTTCTATAGCCGCCTTAGTGGGCATTCCCGATCGTTTTGTTTATTCTGCCACGAAAGGCGCTGTGGGTGCCATGACGTTATCCGTAGCCAAAGACTACATCAATTATCATATTCGTTGTAATTGTATTTCACCTGCAAGGGTACACACTCCATTTGTGGATGGTTTCCTGGCGAAAAATTATGCTGGTAAGGAGAAGGAAATGTTTGAGAAGCTATCCAAAACGCAACCGATTGGCCGGATGGCCCTTCCTGTTGAAATCGCACACCTCGCCCTGTATCTCTGCTCCGATGAAGCTTCCTTTATTACGGGATGCGACTATCCTATAGATGGTGGCTTCGTTAGACTAAATAATTAACAGTCAGCTCTCTGGACGCAATTTCGCCTTGCTGGTCATCGTTATCGTTAAAAATGGCTGTATGAAAAGAGGTTGGCTGAATTGCTTACTCCTGTTTATTTTGGGCGTATCCTGCACCAAACAAGATAGCGGCGCTATTGAACCCAAACTTGTTTTCCGGTTTAGCTTTGATTCCACGCAGCAACGGCTGGACAATATTGGGCAACCGTCTCCTGTTGCCAGTGGGCATGCTGCACAAAGCCCGGTTTTCAACAGTATGAGCGCGCATTATATTGAGTTGGCTAAAGATGCTGCTACTCCGCTGGGCAAAGGAACTATCCTCTATAAAGCCGCGGAAACGGATGCTGGTGGGGCGTTGGCGATTGATTTTGAAAAATCTATCTCGGCCCGGAACAATGAAGTTTTTTATGCAATACCATTAAAAGATATTGCTGCCGGTGAATACGAATGGCTCAGGCTTTCACTGGCTTATCAGAATTATACTGTGAAATGCCATATCGACACAGTTATCAACAATATTCCTTTAGTCCAGGATTTTCCCGGAACTATCGCTTCGTTTATTGGGTTTAACACCTACGTCAAATCCTATGTGATCAAAGCCCAGCCGGTAGCAGTTGATGGTAACCGTAAGCAGGGGTATTGGGGGTTTGAAACTACGATCAATGGCGATGGCTTTAGTGAAACTTATACAACTTCCGGCCAATCGCCCGAAGGTGCTACAACGGTCGTTAACCCTATTGCCGGTACATCACCCGTGCCTGCTGGTTCTTGTGTGGTAACTGCGGCTTTTATGCCTGGCAAACTGTTCATTACCGGTAAGGAAACTAAAAACATAATAGTAACAGTATCTCTTTCAACAAATCAGAGTTTTGAGTGGGTTGAAAAAGTAAATAATGGTAAGTGGGATCCGTTAAAAGAAGAGCCGGTAATAGATATGGGAGTGAGGGGTATGATACCAACAATATTAAAGTAATGCATCTATTCAAAAAGATCGGCTGCTATTCCATCCGCAAATAATTTCCCAATCGTGGTGAGTTTAAGGTGATTGTCTTTTAGGATCAACTTCTCGTTCATGTGGGGCTTGGTAGCCGATAGGATTTTGATTTCGGCAGGTTTTCCAAATTGCGTTTGTATATAGTTCAAATCTACCCCCTCCACAGTACGCAGACTGGTCATTACATATTCGTTCAATCTTTGAACCGTGGTTAGTAATTCATTTTCTGAAGGAATGATATTGGAGGCCAACGATTGTATGTATAAAGCGTTGTTGGCAATATTCCAACTTCGGGTGTCTGTTCCGTTGAATGAATGTGCCGACGGGCCGAATCCATAGTAGGGCTTTCCTTGCCAGTAAGCAGAATTATGCCGGCTTCGTTTACCCGGCAAAGAAAAATTGGAGATTTCATAATGTTCATACCCTGCCGTTTCCAGCCAGCGTATGAGCTCAATGAATTGTCTTGCCTGGTGTTCTTGGTTGGTGCCAGGTATTTTCTTTTTTGCAATCAAGTCGGCCAATGCTGTTTTGGGTTCTACCGTAAGGGCATAGCAACTCAAATGCGGGATGCTGTATTCAATAGACTTTTGAACATTCTGTTGCCACTTTTCATCAGATAATGCCGGTGAGCCATAAATCAAATCAATAGTGAGGTTGTCAAAACCTGCATCCTGTGCCCGTAAAATGCTATATGCGGATTGATCGGCCGTGTGTGCACGATTCATCCATCTCAAGTCTTCTTCAAAAAAAGATTGCACCCCGATACTTAGCCGGTTAATTCCCATTTTCTTCCACGAAGTAAGTTCAGCTTTTGAGATGTCATCAGGGTTAACTTCCAGCGAAATTTCAGCATTTTCAACTATATGAAACTTTCGATGCAGTGCACCTAAAAGGGCATTCAATGTTGTTGTGGGAAGCAAACTCGGCGTGCCTCCGCCAAAATAAATAGTTTCTATGCTTGCTGTGGGAGTGTACAACTCAGTTAAATCAATTTCCTTCAATAAAGCATTTATTAAATCGTTCTTGAGCTTGAGTGAGGTAGAAAAATGAAAATTGCAGTATAAACAAGCTTGTTTGCAAAATGGGATATGGAGGTAAATTCCTGCCAATGCTAAATGATTTTTGATTTCAGATTTATGCTTTTAGTTTTGTTGATCATGAGCCGGCTGCGCTGTTTTATAGGATTAGTGTTTTACCTGGTGCTGTCGTTAAATGCAGGCGCCCAGGATAACTATAAACTCCATTATACGTTTGTCGACAAAGATACCATCTTAAATGCTGAAACGCTGGGTTTACAAACTGCATTTACCAATCAGGCAAATTGCCGGCAATATATTGATAAGGCTATTAATAAACTGCAGGTGAAAGGATATATCACTGCGTCTGTAGATAGTATTGCTTTTGACTCTACAACTGCACAGGCATGGTTATATGTAGGCAAGGCTTACCGGTGGGTTGAACTGAACACCGATAGCGCCGACAAAAAAATGCTTGTCAGCATAGGGTGGAACGACAAAACATTTGCGGGTGATCCATTAAGTTTTACGAAAGTGCATTATTGGCAGGAGCGCATGTTAAATTATTATGAGAACAATGGCTATCCCTTTGCAAGAGTGGAATTAGATCGTTTAACGATTCAGAATGATGAAGTATATGGAAAACTCAAAACTGAAAAAGGAGCTTTCTATAAAATTGACAGTATTCGGGTTTACGGTAACGCAAAAATCTCGAACTATTTTCTGCAACGTTATTTAGGTATTGAAAACGGCTCTCCTTATAAAAAATCCAGGCTTCAGTCGGTGAGTCAGCGCTTGCTGGAACTGCCTTATCTCAAGGAAATTAAAACCTGGGATATGACCATGACTGGATCGGGATCGGTACTGAATCTTTATGTTGACCCTAAAAAAAGCAGCCAGGTAGATGTGATTGTTGGGTTTTTGCCCGCCAGTAACCAATCGGGCAGAACGAAATTTCAATTGACCGGTGAAGCGAACATCAATCTTAAAAATGCATTGGGTAGTGGAGAAACAATAGGGGTCAACTGGCAGCAAATACAATTGAAATCGCCACGTTTGCATTTGCAATACGAGCATCCCTATGTTTTTAATACGCCATTTGGACTGGATTTCAATTTCGACCTGTTAAAAAAAGACTCGTTATATCTTAACCTAAATGCCCAGTTCGGTGTACAGTATCTTACAAGCGGCACGCAGAGCGGAAAAGTTTTTTTTCAAACTTTTTTCACTAATGTCTTGCCGGGTGGTATTGATACAGCCCAGGTAAGAGCAACGAAAAAGCTACCTCCTTATATAGATGTTTCTACTAATAATGTGGGAATCAATTATAAATATAGCAATACGGATTACAAGTTTAATCCACGCAAGGGAAATGAATTCATGATTGTTAGTTCTGCTGGCTTACGAAAAATTAAACCCAATACAGCGATCACAAATATGAATAAAGATCCTTCAGGCGATCCTTTTGACTATGCGTCCTTGTATGATACGCTGCAAATGAGAACATACCTGTTAAAGATCAATTTATCGGGTGCGCATTATTTCAAAATGGGGAAGCAATCTGCACTTAAAACTGCTTTGAATGCTGGCTGGCTATATACCCACGATATTTTTAAGAATGAGATGTTCCAAATCGGTGGTTATAAGTTACTGCGGGGCTTCGACGAAGAAAGTATTTACGCGAGCAGCTATTCGGTGTTAACAATCGAATACCGGTTTTTCATAGGGTTGAATTCTTTTTTCTTTGGTTTTGCCGATGGCGGCTGGGTGCAGAATAAGGCGTTTGACCAGGTGCCTCCGCAAAACGCGCACAGCTATATTGGTTCAGGTATAGGAATGGCGTTTGAAACGAAAGCGGGGATTTTTAATTTAAGTTATGCCGTAGGTAAAAGGGATGACATGCCACTTGATCTTAAGCAATCTAAGATACATTTTGGTTTGATAAGTTTGTTTTAAGATTGACGCTTTTGATTATTTCGTATTGATTCAGATATTTTTGCAACATAAAAAAACATATAGGCAATTGAGACGATTTATTTTACTGGGGTTCATACTACAGGTTCTATTGGTTACCGCCGTACGCGCACAGAACGATTCTTCTGTGGTCAAGCCAGTTGAGGTGCAGAAAGTCAATGAAAATAAAAAGGACTCGGGAACTACCAAAACGGTCAGAAAGACAGCCGTATTGATTAATAAAATAAAACCCGATACCGCTGCATCAAGGAAAGTGCTCATTCAAACCGAAGAAAACAAGGATTCACTAGCTTTTATACTCTATGGGGTTGATGTTCAATGGTATATTGCGACTCATCCCTATTACAATACAGATAGTAGTCTGGTATATATGCCTTCTCAAAGATATTCTTCGGAGAAAAAGGATGAATTGTTTTATATATTCTGCAGTGTATTGCTTTTCCTAGGAATATTAAGAGTCGGATTTCCCAAATATTTTCAGGATATATTCGATGCTTTTTGGCGATCCGGTTTCAGACAAAAACAAATTCGGGATCAGATCCAGCAGGCCGGTATGACAACTTTGCTCTTCAATTTCTTCTTCGTTTTTAGCATTGCGTTGTTCGGGTACCTGGTTACTGAACATACAAAAGGTGTTGTAAAACAGACATGGCTAGTTTTCGCCACCTGCTTTTTTGGTATTGCCGTAGTGTATGTCGGCAAATATTTCATTTTGAAAACATTAGGATGGATGTTCGGGGAGGAAACCGCGATGGATAATTATATTTTTATCGTGTACCTGATTAATAAAATACTATCGGTTATATTAATTCCGTTTATGTTGGTGATAGCATTCGCAGATCCAAATTTTCAGCAGGTCGCCTTTACGACGTCTATTATATTGATATTTTTTTTATTCGTCTATAGGTTTATTCTTGCCTATTCGATATTGCATAATGAGCTTAAAATTAGCATGTTACATCTATTTTTGTATGTTTGCGGATTTGAGATAATACCTGTTCTGGTGATTTACAAAGTCGTGGTACATTTGTTTGACAGAAGTTCGTAACTTTGCAGCATCATTGCCTACTAAAGATAAACATATAGTTAAACGGGAGAAAATGGCAGTAAGCAGTTCTACTATGTCTATTAAAAAAGTCCTGATAACCCAACCACGACCGGATTCGGATAAATCCCCCTACTTTGAACTCGCAAGAAAACATAGCGTTGAGTTGGAGTTTTGTCCTTTTATCAGGTTAGAAGGCATCCCTACCAAAGAATTTCGTAAGCAAAAGATTGACATTACCTTATATAGCGCGGTCATATTTACGAGCAGGCATGCCATTGATCATTTTTTCAGAACTTGCGAAGAAATGAAAATTTCGGTATCACAGGATACCAAATATTTTTGCATAACAGAGGCTGTGGCTTTATATCTCCAAAAATTTATCCTTTACAGAAAACGTAAGGTATTTTATGGAGCCGACGGGAACAACAAAAGCCTGTTCGAAGTAATCAACAAGCATAAGGAAAATGAACAGTTTTTATATCCATGTTCTGAAAATCAACAGGATAATGACATTATTAATTGGTTGAGAGCAAATAATTGTGAATTTGTAACTCCGTTTATGTACAAAACGATCAGCAATGATGTTAAGCAAGTGCTGACCAAGTCTGATTTTGATTTAATATGCTTCTTTACGCCTAGTGGTGTAAGAAGTCTTCTCGAAAATTTCCCTACGTATAAACAAAATGGCACAAGGTTAGGCGCTTTCGGAAACAATACTTCCAAAGCCATAGAAGAAGCTGGTTTAACCTTGCATATTAAAGCCCCCGCTCCCGAAATGCCTTCTATGATTGCTGCCCTCGAAAGATATTTGAGTAGCAATAAAAAGTAATGATCACGAACACTTTTGTCTTGGATGGCTGTACACACGAATCATCTCATTCATGAAACCAGCCCATATTTGCTGCAACATGCCCATAATCCAGTAAATTGGTATTCCTGGGGCGAAGAAGCTTTACAGAAAGCCGAACTCGAGAACAAACCTATATTGGTCAGTATTGGGTATGCGGCCTGCCATTGGTGTCATGTCATGGAAAAGGAAAGTTTTGAGGATGAGGATACTGCCCGTTTAATGAATGAGCATTTCGTCAATATTAAGATTGATCGTGAAGAAAGGCCAGATCTCGACCATATTTATATGAACGCCGTTCAAACGATGACGGGAAGTGGAGGTTGGCCATTGAATGTTTTTTTAACACCTGGAAGGAAGCCATTTTACGGCGGAACATATTTCCCTCCCTCTCCCTCTTTTAACCGTTCGTCCTGGAAGCAGGTACTGAATGGAGTTGTTAAGGCGTTTCAGGAAAAAAGAAGTGAAATAGAAAACCAGGCTGAAAATCTTACAGCTCACCTACGCCAATCGAATGCATTCGGCATTACATCGCCCAC
>DASUFG010000057.1:0-5074 GCA_036274715.1 Agriterribacter sp. | reverse complement strand
ACATCACAACATACAAGGTTCAATACCTATCATCATTGGTCGGCACGGGATGACCCTGACGATGTCCCGACAGCACAATGGCAAATCCTATGGCGGCATCCTTCAGCAACCCAGGCTACTTACAGAAATATATGTAAATTTGTGCGACGAGTTTTATGTCAACTACATGCCTGAATTGTGAACATTCTTTTAACGGTAAGTTTTGTCCGAATTGTGGACAAAAAGCAACTGTGCAAAGATTAACGGCTACTGCGCTGTTTGAGGATGTACTTCACTTTTTTACACATCTCGAAAAAGGATTTCTTTTTACCACCTGGAGTTTTGTGACGAAACCAGGTATCTCTTCGTTACATTATATTTCCGGTAAAAGAAAAAGATACCAGACGCCGGTCAGCTACTTTTTAATATGGACAGGCCTTTATATCATCCTTCATAATATTATTGTTAATTATTTCCACTATCAATTATCCGGAGAAGTAATTACTCAACTTGACAAGAGTGGCCAGGCAAATATGATGTTGCGAAAACATTTTACACTATTTATCATACCGGCCGTTTTTTGTTCTGCATTATCGTTATATTTTATATTGGCAAAGCCGAAATATAATTTTACAGAAATGGTTGCTCTTGGTTTATATGGAGGGGGCACCTATTTCATGATGCTTTTCCTAAGTGATTTTATACTTGGATTCATTTTTACAGTGAATGTTCTGACAACTCCTGTTTTCTTATGGCAGGCCGCCTTATCATTTTTATTTAATTTATGGCTCTCCTACGATGTATTCAAGCGGGCACAACTTCGCTTATTCTGGATAAGATTAGTTTTTTCGGTAAGCTTAGTTGCTATAAGTGGCTGGCTAATTCTTTTCTACCTGCCAATCGTATGGGAATATTTTGAGACGCATTAGTGGCAATACCCGGCAACCATGTCATCACAAAAAGCACAAATGTAATTCATGACCCCAACAAATTTACCTTGATAAGAATGAGCCTTACTTCAACTCACCGCTGTGATGAAATCCGGGCTATTCCCCAACGTCATTGTGCGCAAACCGGTAGCAGGCGTATGCTGGAACCTGCGCGGATGTTCTGCAAGTTCATCCGTGTCTTTTAAAGTAGCCGATCGTAATCGGCATTTGAAAAAGCGGGATGCCGGTCCGAGACCGGTTTCGTTGGAATACACAGATGTCCCGTTGGAACATCTGCGCCAGGAAAGGAATACGACGTACTGTTTGAAACGTCATTGCGATCCGCCGCGGCGGAGTGGCGATCTCCCCATGCGAAGCACCAACAATATGCCAATAATTAGCGTGAAGCCACCCGACCGAGAAACAAATCGATCTCCGTGCAGGGGACCGCTTCGTAATCTGGCGCGGAGTGTTCTGCAAGAGCATCCGTGCCTTTTAAGGTAGCCGATTTTTAATCGGCATTTGGAAAAGGGATGCCGGTCAGAGACCGGTTTCTTTGGAAGACACAGATGTCCCGTTGGAACATCTGCGCCAGGGGGCGTAAGTCCAGTTGGAATTGCTGCCCAGAAAAGTTGAATATTCTAACAAGATTCTACACTCTTCATCATCAATTTGACTCGCCATTTCCCCCCAAAAAATATTACCTTCCCTACCAGAACAATTATCATAGATTTAAAACGGAAGTATGGGATTAAGCGGCCAATACACTGTTGCAAAGTCCCGAATAACGATATGAAATGTTTCTCTCCTTTGCCATTTCGAAATAACCATCTGCGACCAGGAATATTTTTTCCCTTCCTTGCTGTATGTTTTCTACACGCCTGCAACCCCTCACCGTCAGCAAAGGATCAGTCACTTATAAAAAGACCCATGGAAGTATGGGCGCAAAGATCGGTGCTGGACCTTAAGCCAAGGATGTTCAGTTTGGCGCTTGATCCGGAATGTTATGTGGCCTATGATTTGGAGCATGGCGCACTATACAAGGCCTGGAAAGGCGGCATCAGTTGGGAGGGCACCGTGTATAACGAAACCAAAGTTGCGCAGCCCACCAGTTGGGGCAAGGATTATGTACGGAATGATTCCACCGCCGGAATGTGGATGATCGAAAAAAATGGAAAACCAACAACAGTTGCGGTGCGGTTCCTGGGCTACCGGTTCCAAAACAACCAGGTGTACCTCAAATACCGGTTAACCACCCCAACGGATACCGTGGAAGTGGAAGAACGCCCGGAATTTATCCGCGACGACAATGGTAATCCCGGACTGGAAAGAATGTTTAATACTTCAGGGGTTGGTCCACAAACTACCGTGCTGTTGAAAACCCAATCTGGCCAGCTTCCGTTGAAAAGCAATTCGACAACAATTTCCAAAACCTTTTATGCGAAACTCCCACCGCAGTCGCCACCTGTTATAGATCCGCGGGAAGCCGGTAATTTGGGAAAATACTGGATAGAACGGTCAGATTGTTTCACCTGCCACCGATGGGATGAAAAAAACATTGGCCCCGCGTTTAAACAAATTGCGGAGAAATATGCGCAACATGCGGATGCGGCAAACTACCTGGTCAATAAAATCAAAGCAGGTGGATCGGGTGTTTGGGGCGAGTCGGCTATGAATTCTCACCCCAACCTGGGTGAAGACAACCTGCGCGCCATGGTGAAATATATACTTTCGCTAAGCGATAACAAGTCCAGGGCTCTGGCATCAAAATCCATAGAAAAACCAAAGAAAATCATTGCCGCTGTGCAACCCAGACCCAGGAAGCCCGGGTTTGGCGCGCCGCTCGCAGGACTGCATCCGAGCTATGATGTGCAAACGCTCCACCTGCCGGGCACGGAGTATAAAGTAGGTGGGCTCGCTTTTATGCCCGATGGGCGGTTGATTGTAACCACCTGGACGCCGGAGGGTTCGGTATATATGCTGGAAGGCGTGGAAACGGGCGACAGCAGCAAAATAAAAGCCAAAAAAATAGCATGGGGTTTATATGAACCTTTAGGTGTTGCAGTAGTAAACAGCGACATATTCGTGTTGCAAAAGCATGAACTCACGCAATTGATCGACCGTGATGGGGATGGCATTACCGATGAATACAAGGCTATTTGTAATGGTTTTGGCGTGTCTGCTGATTTCCATGAATTTGCTTTTGGACTGGTATATAAAGACGATCATTTTTATGCCAACCTCTCCTTGCCCATGCGGCTGATGGACAATGAAAAACCCCACCCTGATCGCGGGCGAACGGTTAAAATTGCGATGGATGGAAGCTTCGAATGGGTCAACTCCGGACTGCGGCAACCCAATGGTATTGGACTGGGTATTGATGACGAAATATTCACTACCGACAACCAGGGGCAATGGCTGCCGGCCAATAAATTTATTCATGTGCGGCAGGGCGATTTTTTGGGTATGCGATGGGGGCTGCCCGATTCCTTGTCGCACCTCAAAATGGTACCTCCTGCGGTATGGCTGCCCGAAGATGAGATTGCCAATTCGCCATCGGAGCCGGCTTTAATGCGTGATGGACCTTATAACGGCCAGATGATATTTGGCGATGTGTCGCATGGCGGCATAAAACGCGTATTCCTGGAGAAGGTGAATGGACTGTACCAGGGCGCGGTATTCCGCTTTACGCAGGGCCTCGAAGTGGGTATCAACCGTATCCGCCGGGGTCCTGACGGGGCATGGTATGTAGGCGGCACGGGCATGGGTGGAGGCTGGAGTTGGAAAGGCACGAACCACGGTTTGCAGCGGATGAAATACAATGGTAAGTCAACCTTTGAGATGCTGGCCATACGCTCAACACCCAATGGATTCGAGATAGAATTTACCGAACCACTCGCAGGCGGACAGGGAAATTCACCCGCCGACTACGCCATACAGCAGTGGTGGTACCTGCCCACGGAAACCTATGGCGGTCCAAAAATGGATGTACAATCATTGAAAGTGCGGCAGGTGCAGGTGTTGCCCGATCGTAAAAAAGTAATACTGGTTATTCCGGGATTGAAAAAAGAACATATTGTAAAATTTGATCTGAACGAAAACCTGCGCAGCGCGAATGGCCAGGAACTTTGGTCGTCGGAAGCCTGGTATACACTAAATCATATTCCACAATCAACTCATTAATGTAAACGATGAATTCAAAGAAAATATCGAGAAGAACATTTGTACAGCACAGCGCTACCTTAGCCGCCGGGATGTCGGCTATTGCGCCCATTGCCAGGGCCGGTATGCGGTCAGAAAAAAAGCCATCTCCGATTAAAATCGTAAAAGTAGATTCCAATTTTGAGCGGGAGCCGTTGATATCGCCTTACCGCTTCAAAGGAAGCGGCGTATCGGAATTATGGCAAGCCGTGTGTTATCTCGAAACAGAAACCGGGCTGGTGGGCATTGGCCTGGGTACGCAGAGCGTGCTGTGGTCCGATTCCAAAGTTTTTTTTGGTCATTCTGAAAATGGCGGCAACGCGATCATGTATGCTATGAGCGAAAGGGCTTGCCAGATGCTCAAAGGAATGAGTTTTACCAACCCGATCGACCTGTTAGATGAAATATTGCCGGAAGTGTATGAGTATGGCAAACGCATCTCCGGCAATCCCAACCTCAGAAAAACCTTTGCATTAAATGCATTGGTTTGTGTAGACAATGCTTTGTGGAAATTGTATTTCGATCATAACAAGATTAAGAATTTTGATGAGATGATTCCTGCAGCTTATCAGCAGGGGCTCTCTCATCACCATACTAAAGTAGCCAGTATTCCTGCATTCAGCGTGGGTACACCGGTTTCAGAGATTAAGGAGGCGGCCGACGAGGGTTATTTTATCATGAAACTAAAGACCGGTTCGGCAGGTAGTCAAAAAGAGATGATCGAAAAAGATATCCGGTTTCTCACGGATCTGCATAAAGCCATTGGTCATTACGAAACTCCTCATACCAAAAATGGCAAAATGCCTTACTATTTTGATGCCAATGGAAGATATGAGCAAAAGGAAACCTTGATGCGCTTCATTGATCATGCAGATAAAATTAAGGCGCTGGACCAGATCGCGGTGATAGAAGAACCTTTTGATGAATTCAACGAAACCTTTGTAGGCAACCTGGGCGTGCGTATT
>DASUFG010000056.1:0-7321 GCA_036274715.1 Agriterribacter sp. | reverse complement strand
GGCAGGGGATGTTAAAATATATCCAACCTTAATCAGCAACGGACGGGTAAATATTAATTCAGCAAACCGGGTAGATAAAATCCAACTCTTCAATGCAAGCGGCAAACTGGTTTTTTCAAGCAACATGCAGGGCGCAAATGGTTATTTTTCCATTGCATTGCCGGCGCTGCAAAAAGGGGTCTACATCATTCGTTTAACCGGCCGTGATTTGGAAAAAAATCAAAAGATCATTGTTCAATAGTAGCTATAGCATCTAGCTGTTTTAATGTACATTTACCGGTAAAGCAACATTCTTGTTAAACCTTTGCAAAAAGGAATAGCGAATGCGATTTATTCAATCGTAGTAATACCCAAACAAGCTACTATTATCCATACCCGGAAGAATCAATGTTATGAGGAAGAGAAAGACAAATCCTGGGGAGGCTGGCCGATGGGCTTGGCGTTAAGCAAATTGCGGACAAACTATTTATCAGCGAAAATACCGGTGGTGAAAAAGGAAAAATATGCTTAAAAAACAGATCCCAGCATTCCTTGGTTTCAGATTTTCCATGCACGAAAAGATCACCTTGTTTCCGCTGCCTGCAGATTTCAAGCAATGGAATATTTAACAAAAGAGACTTTATTTTCGTTGAGATATAATAGACAAAAATAGTTGGTAAAATCAGCTATAACCTAGTGCAGTATTGAGTTTGCCAGGAGGTTATTGAAATTCGTTTCAATAAACTTTTGTTATTATGGGAAAAAGTAAAAAAAAATGCTGCTGGTAATGAATTCCGTATTATAACAAACTCAAGAAATGTTTAATTCTTTTTATCGTTTCTCCTTTGCCCAGTAAAGCCGCTATATCAAACACATGCGGGCCGAACTTCCCGCCAACGAGCATTATCCTGAATGGCAACATCAATTCTCCGGGTTTTATTTGACTCGCAGCGGCAATCTCCTTTAAATTGTGTTCCAGTTCCGAGGCATTCCACAAGGTTGCCAATTCAAAATTCCGGATGAGTTCAACAAAAAACTGTTGCTTAGCGTCATTCCATTTTGGCTTAACCGCATCAAGGTCGTATTGCCCAGGCAACTTAAAAAAGAAATGGCTTTGTTCAACAAAGTCGGGAAGTAAAATACAGCGATCTTTCACCAGTTCCATTACTGCTTCCAGGTGCTTTTCATCACTAATATGTATTCCGTTTTTCTCAAACAGGTGCTTTACCTGGGGGAGATAATGCGCAACAGGCAGTTTTTTTATCCACTCGTGGTTGAACCATTTCGCTTTTTCGTAATCAAATTTAGCGCCGCCACTATGTACTCTTTCAATGGAAAATTTATCAATCAACTCTTCCTTTGTAAATAATTCCTGTTCCGAACCATCGTTCCAGCCCAATACAGCAAGAAGATTGATGAACGCCTCGGGTAGAAAGCCTTTCTCCTTAAAACCTTCCGTTAACTCACCTGTTTTAGGATCGGTCCAGTTCATGGCAAAAACAGGGAAACCATATTTTGCACCATCCCGCTTGCTGAGTTTGCCATTGGGTCCCAGTATGAGCGGAAGATGCGCCCACTGCGGCATCTTGTCTAATCCAAATAAGTACTTCCACAATAAAACATGTACTGGTGCGCTGGGCAACCATTCCTCACCCCTGAAGGCATGGGTAATGTTCATTAAATAATCATCCACCACAACGGCCAAATGATAAGTAGGCATCCCATCGGATTTTAGTAATACCTTGTCATCCACCAATGAGGTATCAAAACTCACTTCACCCCGGATCATATCCGTGAAAGTCAGCGTTTCATTTGCGGGCATTTTAACCCTGATCACATGCTTTGTACCCGACTTCAACAATCCTTCCACTTCTTCTTTTGATAATGTAAGTGAGTTACGCATTTTATTTCTCACCGCCTGGTCGTATTGCGGCGAGGGGTTCTGCTCTGTTTTGTGATTGGCGCGCATGCTTTCCAGTTCTTCCGGTGTATCAAACGCATAGTAAGCTTGCGCATTGCTTACTAGCTGTTCCGCATACTGCCTGTATAATGCTTTCCGTTCGCTCTGCCGGTATGGTCCATTTGTGCCGCCATGCACGGCACTCTCATCAGGTTCCAGCCCCGCCCATTTTAAACAATCAAATATGTATTCTTCCGCTCCGGCTACATACCTGCCTTGGTCTGTGTCTTCAATGCGAAGAATAAAATCTCCCTGGTGTTGCTTCGCGAATAAATAATTATAAAGCACTGTTCTGACGCCACCCAGGTGCAGTCCGCCGGTAGGACTGGGCGCGAACCGAACACGTATTTTTTTTTTTGGTTGTAGGCATAGTTCGCAAAAATAAGATGGATTAATGAATCGGGGGGGAATCATTACCTTAGCCCTAAAACAATCGACATGAGGAATTGGAGTTTCATTTTGTGTGCCACCTATGGGATCATTTACTTTTTTCGGGAATAGAATTGCGGAAATAAAATAAAGTGTATGCGCTATTTTGTAAAAACGCCCTGGCTTTTAAAAAAAATTTATCATACGGGCATATGGGATATACCAGGCAATGAAAAAGTGCTTTATTTAACATTTGACGACGGACCTCACCCGGAAGCAACCCCTTTTGTTTTGAACGAGCTTAAGAAATACAATGCCAAAGCAACTTTTTTTTGCATTGGGAAAAATGTGGTGCAACACCCACACATCTATAGCCAGGTATTGATGGCGGGACACCGAACGGCTAACCATACCTACAGCCATCTTAACGGGTGGAAAACGGATGATAAGAAATATTTTGAGGATATAGCCGAAGCCAGAAAATATATCGATTCTGATTTGTTTAGGCCACCGTACGGAAGAATATCAAAACTGCAGCTAAAATGCCTGGCAGATTCTTTTAAAATGAAAGCCATCATGTGGTCGGTGCTGAGTGCCGATTTTGATGTTAAAATATCGCCCGAAACCTGTCTTAGGAATGTGGTTCTCACCGCCAAACCGGGAAACATTGTCGTATTTCATGATAGTAAAAAAGCAATGGAAAACTTAAGCTATGCGTTACCGGGAGTGCTGGCCCATTTTTCGGAGAAGGGATACAGGTTTGATAAAATTAATTTATAAGAACCTTGTTATCAGGAGAGGAATAAATCAATAAAAAACAATATTATTAAATTGGGCCTGGGTGGAAACCCTGGCCCGTTTTTAATCCGTACCCTATGAAAACTGGGGCTAAATTACAATGTTTTTTGGTTTTTACAAGAATTTTCATGCTAAAATGACGGCTGGCAAGCCTTTGGACAGTATTTTTACGGCAATGTGATTCCTGGCACCGTTCTACAAAATCTTGAGATTTCTCCTGCTTGCATTAATCTTTTTTTGCATTCAAAATAAATCCGAAAGTAGTTCCCACATCAGGTTTACTTCTAATATGAATGCTCTGTCCATGTGCTTCAACAATATGCTTACAAATAGCGAGCCCAAGCCCACTACCACCCTCTTTTCTGCTTCGTGCAGCATCTGTGCGGTAAAATCTTTCCGATATACGAGGGATATGTTCTTCTGCAATCCCTATCCCGTCATCACTTATTTCCACCAACACGTGCCTCTCATCTGTTATATATGCACTGGCGGTTACATTTCCGTTCATTTTACCATACTTGATGGCATTGTCGGTAAGATTAATAATCACCTGCCTTATCTTTTCCTTGTCTGCAAAAACGGTGATCGGCGTTTCACAGCCTTTTTTTACACCCAGTTTTATCCCTTTTTTTGTTGCCAATACCGAAAGGGAATCAAATACTTCGCGCATCAGGTCCTGTATAATAAAATTCTCCTTGTACAAGATCTGTTCGCCACTTTCTAGCTTTGTAATTTCATCCAGGTCGTTAAGCAGGTTCACGAGGCGTGATACATTTTTCGAGCTATTGTGAAGAAACTTTGTACTCACCTCCGGGTTGTCCATCGCTCCATTCAATAAGGTTTCAATATATCCCTGTATGGCAAAAATGGGGGTCTTCAATTCATGCGAAAGGTTTTGTAAAAAGTCTTTGCGATAAGCCTCATTGGCCTTTAATACTTCTATTTCCTTTTTCTTTTGCTCCGCCCATTTTTCCACATCCTCGCTTACTTCTTCAATGCTTTTTTGCGGGAGCAGACTTTTATAATAAAACTCTTCCCGTTTACTTGCTTTTGTTTGGTAGATAAATTTATAAATGAGTTTAATCTTTCTATAAATGAATTGCTGCAGGGTAAATAAGATTAATGCGTAGCTTCCAGCCATTATGATTGAAAACGCAACTGCGAACACCCACCAAATCGGTTTTATTACAAATATGCCTGCAGCAACCGGCAATGCAATAAAAAATGCCGTAAAACCTGCCAGCTGCCTCGGAGATACATTTTTTGTTGTAAGCATGGATTGTAATTATTAATAGTGCTTTGCACATCATCCGCTGTCTTGTTTAACACCCGAACTTTGGGTCAATCAGGACTTTAATAAATGGCATCCAATTTAATTGCTGCGTCAAAACACGGGTATTAAATTTTCGATTTTAGCCTTCATCCCAGAGTAATACCTTGCGGTAATTTACCCGAAATGGCTTAAAATCGAATGTAAAATTAAATAGAAGCAGCTATAGTTTGAGGTGGAAAG
The DNA here is from genome assembly GCA_036274715.1 of Agriterribacter sp. Lineage (GTDB taxonomy): Bacteria > Bacteroidota > Bacteroidia > Chitinophagales > Chitinophagaceae > Agriterribacter. The sequence goes on along the minus strand of DASUFG010000056.1, from coordinate 2,702 downwards.
CAGCCACAGCCGTGAGGAATTTGGTAAGAATATTCTTGTTTTGTTTTTGATACTAAAAGACGGTCAGCCATTAAATTACCATTTTGTACCCTACACCCTTTACCGTGGTGATACAGTCAATGCCCAGTTTCTGGCGTATTTTCCTGATATGTACATCAATTGTTCTGTCACCTACAATAACTTCCGTTCCCCATATTTGGCTCAATATTTCATTACGCAGGAATACCCTTCCTGGTTTTGTAGCCAGCAAATGCAACAGTTCAAACTCTTTTTTTGCCAATACAATTTCCTTATCGTTAACCAGTACAATAAATTTCACTGGGTCAATAGTAATATTACCTACCTGCAAAATCTTGTCATTGTCGGGTTTCTGAACTCTCCTGAACAAAGCGTTTACCTTGGTCACTAATATTTTGGGGCTTACCGGCTTGCTGATATAATCGTCTGCGCCATATTCGAGTCCTTTGATATGTGATAGTTCGTCATTTAAAGCGGTAAGAAAAATGATCAGTGTGTCCTGGTACGCCGGCAAAGACCTGAGCGCTTTGCAAACTTCCATCCCATTTTTGTGAGGCATCATCACATCCAGGACAATGAGGTCGGGTTTAAAAAGCTTTGCTTTCTGCAGTGCTTCCTCTCCATCTTTAGCAGTAATGGTGTCATATCCATCCTTTCTAAGGTTATAGCTTACGATTTCAAGAATATCCGGCTCATCATCAGCGATCAGTATTTTCTTATCTTTCTGCTCCATTTAACAATATATTTACGCAAAAATAACCTTGGCAACTATACGCACCCCAAACAAAGGATTATGAAATTGTTAACCCATTTTGCAATTCTGGCACTAAATTCTCCCATTAAACGTTAGCGGTAGTGGTAATATTTAGCTTAAACTGTTATTTAATGCATTAAGAACCTGCAGTACAGCTTAGTCTGCTATTATTCTTAATTTTGCCGTAGTTCACTATTTATGCATAAAACAATATCCATACTCGTATTGCTCTTTCTCTTTTCACAAGGTGCAACTGCGCATCTTGATACCTTAAAAAAGAAAGTAGATATTGCCCGGGTACGCTATCATGAAAATATTGAAAAAGAACAACAACTCGCCTTACATTTCAACGGAGGAAACGGTTCGTCTATTCATGCATCTGCAAATAACGACATCAATGCATTGGTAACAAACGCTTTGATAAAGGATGTCAATACTTTGAAAGATTCCATTGAATCTGATGCCCAGCTCGATCATCGTCTAAAAGTGAAGTACCTAAGTGGGCTCGAAAATCTCCTCAAAGAGTTTAACGCAGGTTGGCGTAGCAAAACTTTTAACGCTGTTTTTGCGCAGGAGTTATTGCAAAATTATAAGCAGCTCATGGCAACCGATATTAAGAAGGAAGATATCCGGACTATTGTGGAAAATGCCTCTTACGAAGTGGGCAATATTAATATCAATGGCAGCGGGAGTGCCATGTACGAAAATAGTGGTTTTTCTGCATCACGAATAATTCTTTTCCGGAAGTTCTGCCAGCAATACCCCGATAAAGCACTTTCCATGCTCGAGCAATATTCCGATGCTCCCTTTGCTGATAGCCTTATTAAAGTGGTTGCACATCGCAATCCCAATCAACTTTACGATTACGCTGCAGCAACAAGAACCCAGGTGGGTCGCCTGGTGCGGCGTAATAGCGATCCATTGGTAAGAGCTATTGTTTCCATTGCAGGCAGCAAAAGTGGCCAGCAATATTATCCTTTCCTTGATGAGATTGTGCATGGCCGTTTAACCCTACCTGAAATAGCGAATATAATGGAAGATAATTTGCTCTACTACCGCTTGCTGGTAAAAACGCAGATTGACTATACAGACAGGCTCATCAAAAATGATACGGCACTGGCTTATGATAAATTGTTACAGAAACTGCAGGATAGGGCAAAAAACGTGTTTATTGATCAAATCAATGCCTTACACGATTCGCCTGACAATATACGCTTTAAGATTATCGATCCGCTTACGCCCGAGGAATTGTACTACCTGATTGTTTTGGGGGAGGATGTTATGTATACCTCCAGCTACAAAGGTGTATTTAACCGCATGATGCAAAGAATGTCGACCCCTTCTGGCGACACATTGCTCATGAGTGTTCGGTTCGACCGGTTCAAAAAATTTATTCGCCTGGCGGCAGGATATAACAAACTGGATGAGTTTCTGCAAACTATGCCCGACAGCAATTCCCAACGTTTAATGATGGCCTTTGTAAGAGGACTTGAAAAAAGCGGCACACTTGAAGATGCGGTGGATGTTGCGGATTCGTATGGCAGTATCAAAAATCCGCTCGTTAAAAAACTCATAGACCAGGAAATCGAAAAGAATCTCATCCAGGCAAAAGAAAAACAGGAGAAAAGAGCAATCGCTATTTACAACATTTTGCAAACCATTTTCCAGTCATCACAAGATAGCACGATTGATATCGCAGCCCGCCTGAAAATACCGCCTGTATATAGGGTCAACTACAGGGATATGCTCGATGACAGTGGACGAATTGTGCAACAGGTTTTCTTTTACGGCGATAAAGATGGGCAGGAATCATACGCCAATTTTATGACCATGTTTACAGGAGCCGATTGGAAAGTAAAACGCAACGCAGAATGGGTAGAAATTAAAGCCGCCAAAGGTAAACCTGTATGGATATATGCTAACCTGCCGC
>DASUFG010000055.1:0-2110 GCA_036274715.1 Agriterribacter sp. | reverse complement strand
ATCTTTAGCGATCGTATTGCTTATAGTTCCCATGATTTTTGTTTCATTTCATTTCGATACTGTATCAAATGTAATTATTTCCTTTCAAATTGATATATATATTTTATTTTTACGCTTTCGAAAGATTTATTTTTAACTTTCCTCAAGGTTAAAGGAAAGGAATGCTGTAAGTTGTCTCTGTTTCGGGGATTGCTTTCGGCATACCAGATTGGTCGGGTGCAATAAAAAGCACTGTAAATTTTAATGAAAAAAATCATTTATGAGAAAATCTGGAGAAAAATCAACTGTTCAGCGCCGGGTAATGATCCTTGACCAGTTAGAAGCTGACGGGCAGGTAGACGTAATATCCTTAAGTAAGGCGCTTAAAGTGAGCGAAGTAACCATCCGAAACGATTTAAAAAGGTTGGAGCAAAAAAATGCGCTCATCCGTGCCAGGGGAGGAGCCATAAAAATTGACAGGGTGGGGATTGACTTTGCGCTTTCCGATAAAAATAAGCAGAACTACGAGCAGAAGCGTAGAATTGGTAAGGCGGCCTCTGAACTTGTGGAGGAGGGCGATACGATTATCCTGGATTCCGGAACAACAACAATGGAAATCACCAAAAACCTGTCCAGCGTTGCTGAACTCACCGTCATCACAAATGCATTGAATATTGCCAGTCAGTTAGCCGAGCACCCGAAGGCGAATGTTATTATCCCTGGCGGGTTTTTACGGAAAAATTCTTTATCACTGATTGGCGCAACTGCTGAGGAAAGTTTTAAAAATTACTTCTGCGACAAATTATTCCTGGCAGTAGATGGTTTTAGTGCTGCTTATGGGTTGTCTACGCCAAATGTAGAAGAAGCCCATTTAAACAGGGTAATGATGTCTATTTCAAAACAGGTAATTGTAGTAGCCGACTCCAGCAAATTTCATAAGCGAAGTTTTGCATTTATTGCGCCCGTGAGTGAGATCGACATATTGATAACCGACAGCGGCATTCCTGCCGACGATCAAAAGAAGCTGGAAAGCGCGGGAATTAAAGTAATCATTGTATAAAAAAGGATTAATAATGACGATTGGAGATAAGCGTAAGCCCTGGTTATTGTTTGCATTGGTAACAACTATTTTTTGGGGTATATGGGGTGCATTTATAGAAATTCCGGAAAAGGCCGGATTCCCGGCTACGCTGGGGTATATGGTATGGGCCATCACCATGATACCCTGCGCCATTGTTGCATTGTACATAATAAATTGGAAACTTGAATTTGACAGGAAGTCTGTTTTTTATGGAATGCTTATTGGATTAACTGGAGCTGGCGGGCAATTGATTTTATTCCAGGCAGTACGCGAAGGCCCGGCCTACATTGTTTTCCCGGTCATTTCCCTTTTTCCGATAGTCACTATTTTACTGTCGTCAATGGTATTAAAAGAAACTACTTCCACGAAAAGCTGGATAGGCATCGTGCTTGCATTGGTGGCTATTTTGTTGTTATCGTACCAGCAACCCGGGGCAGCACATTCTACCGGGTACGGTTGGTTGATCCTTGCCATTATGGTGTTTTTGATGTGGGGCGTGCAGGCTTTCATTATGAAATTCTCAAACGAGAAAATGAAAGCAGAGAGTATTTTTTTTTATATGATGCTTTCCGGCGTATTGCTTATCCCGGTTGCCATTGCCATGACGGATTTTTCTGTTCCTATAAACTGGGGACTGAAAGGGCCATACCTGGCATTCCTGGTGCACGTCCTGAATTCAATCGGCGCGCTAACACTGGTGTATGCATTGCGATACGGTAAAGCTATTATTGTTGTACCTGTTACCGGGCTTTCTCCTGTAATCACCATTATACTTTCTTTAATATTGTATGGCGTGTTTCCTCATACCATTATAATAATAGGATTGGTATTAGCGGTAATTGCCATTTTTTTGTTAACGGAATAATGGAGTTGAGAAAAGAATTGGCCAGGAAACTGCATCCATTAACAGGAACGGATAGATGATTGGTCTTGGAAATCGGCCCCTTCGGGGTACTATAAACGTTCAAAAACACAAAATGAAAGATATTCAACAGTTATACATCAAATGGTTAGCGCCTTCTGATGCATTGGTTTCCGACGTATCAAGGT
>DASUFG010000054.1:0-3842 GCA_036274715.1 Agriterribacter sp. | reverse complement strand
AACCGCGATTTTGATGGATGGAACGAAGTGGGTTACCTGGTTGAAACGCCACACGGTTATCCGAATCTTTCCGTTAACGAAAACCTCCGGGTTTATTATCAATTGCGGCAATTAAAAAATCCCGCATTGGTTGATGAAATTATTTTGAGGCTGAAGCTGGAGAAATACCAGCATAAAAAGGAAAAGTTCCTATCCCTGGGCAATAAACAGCGGTTAGGACTGGCAAAAGCCTTAATGCACCAACCCAAACTTTTAATTCTTGACGAGCCCATTAATGGCCTGGATCCTGAAGGAATAGTAGAAGTGCGGTCTCTGCTCCTCGAACTGGCAGCCAAAGGCACCACCATTTTTTTATCGAGCCATATTTTAGGAGAAATCTCAAAGCTTGCACACCGGATCGGGATTATTCATCGTGGGAGACTGGTGAAGGAGTTAACTGCCCACGAACTTTCTGCGCAATTAATAAAAAAGATTATTGTGCATACCACCGACAATGCAAAGGCAATGACGCATTTGTCAACTGCCGGTTATCAAATACAAATAAATGAAGAAGGTCAAATTGAGATCCATGATGAGCGGGCCATCGCCTCCCCTCAACATATCTCAACGCTATTGGTAGAGGCGGGTGTTGCGCCCATGAAATTGTACCTGTTCACCGAAGACCTGGAAATGTATTTTTTGCGAACAATCAAAAACTGAAATAGCCATGAATGGGCAACTGCAGGCGCTGAAAGCGGAATGGATCAAAAACAAACATTCCCCAATATTGTGGGTTAGTTTTATTGCTTTTTCATTGGCCCCGGTAATGGGCGGCGTATTTATGGGGATGATGAAAGATCCGCAGGTCATGGAAAACGCAGGCTCGTTGAATACAAAAATAAAAATGATGGAATTTTCCGCTAACTGGGATGCCTACCTTGGCATTTTAACCCAGGCGGTGGGAGTGGGGGGCATTTTAATATTTGGATTTGTTGCCAGCTGGATTTTTGGCAGGGAATATTCAGATGGCACGGCAAAGGATTTACTGGCACTCCCGGTTTCAAGAGTCAAAATTATTAATGCGAAATTTATTATCTACCTCCTATGGTGTTTGGCACTTGTAGTATCAAATTTGCTGATCGGTTTTTTATTGGGAGCCCTGTTGCAAATTCCCGGCCCGGTACATGCCGGTTTTAAAACATATATCAGTACCTATTTTATCACCACACTGTTAGCCCTGGCACCCGGTACGCCGGTCGCTTTTTTTGCCATCTGGGGTAAGGGCTACCTTGCGCCACTGGGATTTGTAGCATTAACGCTGGTATTTGCACAGGTGATAGCAGCAGCCGGTTATGGCAATTATTTTCCGTGGTCTGTGCCCGGGATTTTTAGTGGCAGTGCCGGTAAATACAAAGACCAACTGAACCTGCTGAGTTATGTGATATTATTCCTGGCGGGTGTGGCCGGGTATATAGCAGCAATACAGTATTGGAAATACGCCGACCAAACGGAATGATAAATAGGTGACAAGGCCACTCCCCGTAACGTAATAATACCTTCTGTGGAACTAAACGGTGTTCACCGAAAATCATATTGATTGTGACTTTGTTTGAATCCGGGTTTGAAGATGGAAGTATTGTTTTAAGCAAAAAACCACATTTTCACACTTGTGGATTAAATTCTATCGCGATATATAAAAAAAATCGTTTCTTTAGTTATCATAGTTACAAGACTCAACGCTATACCCATTTTTAATATGCTGATATCTATTCTCCTTAAAAGCCATAGTATACAAAAGTAAAAAAGTGGAGACCAGCGACCACTCAAAAAAACGGGGCGTATCTGAAAAGCCAAACGAGTAAGAACTTAAAAACCCCTAAAAAATGAAAAAAAGCATAGCGGAATTTATCGGAACATTCTGGCTGGTATTTGGTGGCTGCGGCAGCGCATTATTGGCTGCAGGATTCCCCGATGTGGGAATTGGTTTTGTTGGAGTGGCTTTAGCTTTTGGTTTAACGGTTTTAACGATTGCGTATTCTTTTGGGCACATCTCAGGTGCTCATCTTAACCCGGCTGTTACGGTTGGTTTGTGGGTTGGGGGCCGAATCCCTTCAAAAGAAGTTTTTCCGTACATTATTGCGCAGGTGCTCGGTGGAATTGCAGCTGCCTGCTGTTTGTATATTATCGTTACCGGGAACGGTTCTTCCATAGGCACCTTTGCTGCCAATGGTTATGGCGAACATTCGCCCGGCAAATACAGTATGATAGCCGCTATAGCTTCCGAATTTATTATGACATTCATGTTTTTGCTGATAATCCTGGGCGCAACCGACGAGAAAGCGCCAAAGGGATTTGCTGGAATTGCCATTGGGCTCGCCTTAACGTTAATTCACCTGGTAAGCATTCCCGTTACCAACACGTCGGTTAACCCCGCCAGGAGCATCAGCCAGGCCTTATTTGTTGGCGATTGGGCATTGTCGCAGCTCTGGCTCTTTATCCTTATTCCTATATTGGGTGCGGCTTTTGCCGGTATGGTGTACAAGTATTTCAAAACGACCTGACAAGGATAATCAACAATTCAATACAGCATATTTTATGTAATGGATAGTATAGAGAGGTGGCAGCCATCTCTCTATTTTTTTATGATGTGTGTAAGCCGGAGTGCGGCAATAAGCAACAGAAACCAATTTCCTGGCCATAAACATTCGCTTTGTATAATGAAACATACCTGTGTGTTAGTCTTGTTGCTTTCTGTATTGCACCCCCGGGTGCTGTTTTCACAATCTTCATTACAACAAACCTTTTACGTTGCTTTGAATGGCAATGACGAATGGAGTGGCATGTTACCAGCACCTGGTAAAAGCAATACCGACGGTCCATTCAAAACGTTCGGAAGAGCAGCATTGAAAATAGAGGAATGGAATACAAAAGGGGAGATGAAAGAAGGCGGAATTCAGATCATCATTCGCGGTGGCACTTATCCCATACAACAAACCATTTTCCTCAGGGCTAAGCATAGTGGTAAAGCAAATGCTCCCGTGGTTTGGAAAAATTACCCCGGCGAAAAAGTGCAGTTGGTAGGGGGTAAAGAAATAAATGGATTTCACGCTATTACGGACAGTAGCGCGATGAAGAGGGTAAACGATTCATATCGAAAACAGGTTGTTGAACTGGACCTGAAATCCCTTGGTATTTATGATTTTGGCACCATCACCAACCGGGGCAGGCCGGGACTGGAGCTGTTTTTCAATGGTAAAAAAATGGAGCTGGCAAGATGGCCAAATGAGGGCTGGGCAAAAATTGCCGATGTGCCTCAAACTGGCGAATTGGTCAATAAGGGCGAATTGCCGCACATGCGTTTCGGGCTGCCGGTGGGCAGGCACTATGGACGATTTACCTACGATGGAGAACGGCAGAACAGTTGGTCGCACCCAGAAGATATATTTTTACATGGCTATTGGGTATGGGATTGGTTCGATGAGTTTATACAGGTACAATCGATTGACACTACCACTAAAGAAATTTTTATAAAACCTCCGCATTCTCAATATGGCTATTGTAAAGAACAAAGGTATTACGCGGTAAATGTTTTGGAAGAGCTTGATCAGCCCGGAGAATGGTATCTCGACCGTTCAAGCGGGCTGCTGTTTTTTTGGCCGCCGCAAGCTTTATCCTCCGGCAAAGCATTCGTGTCATTGCTCGATGCGCCCATGATGCAATTGGATAGTACGGAAAACGTAAGGGTGGAAGGATTATCGTTTGCGTTTTCACGCGGGCACGGAATGGTGATTACAGGCGGGCGAAACAACACTGTGGCAGGATGTACTTTTAATAACCTCGGCGATGTGGCGGTAAAATTGGAA
>DASUFG010000053.1:0-2988 GCA_036274715.1 Agriterribacter sp. | reverse complement strand
GAGTCTTTTTTAGTCGCCTCTGCACGAGATAACAAGGCAGTCATCATTGAAAAAACACCGGATACATTGGATGTTTATGATCCCCACACCGATCGTATCCTTTGCGCCAATCATTTTCAAGGTGATGTATTGGCCGGAACGGAATCGAACAGGGAACAGGTTAGCGAAAGCGCTTCGGCCTACCGTTTTCAAAGGCTCACGGAACTTATAGAGCGGAATGGAAAGAACAACGTTCAAAAAACAGTAGATATACTCCGCGACAGGAGAGGGTTGCATGACCGCAATATCGGGATGGGCAATGAAAAGGCGTTAAACCAGCTAATAGCGCATCATGCAGTTGTTTTTGAACCACAAAAATTATTGGTTTGGGTGTCTACTTCTCCATGGCAGTTGGGGGAGTTTGTAGCATATGACCTGAAAAAGGTTTTTGCTATTCGTGATTTGCAGGAGAATCATGAAATATATGATACCACACTAACCATTGCGGCAGATTCTTTTTTGTTGACAGCGCAGTACAAAAATTTTGAGAAGTACAGGCGGTACAAACACGATATGGCTGAAGGCGCCGCATTGAACCCCGACAGCCTGGTAGCCAGCAACCCGGAGTTTTATAATAGCTTCGTGTTGGCTGGGGATTATTGTTTTAAACATGACGAGTTTGATCTTGCCCTAAAGTATTATAACCAGGCATTGACCAGGGAAATTGCCACCAAAGCCGAAGAAGCATATATCAGGAAGCAGATAGCGAACATAAAAAAGCAATTATAGTAAATGATCACAGGTATCGGAACTGATATCGTAGAAACCATCAGAATGGAGAAAGCGATTGCCAAAGAGCAGGGCTTCCGGGAACTTGTTTTTTCAAAAAATGAGATTGCCTATTGTGAATCAAAGGCGAATAAGTATCAGCACTATGCCGCCCGTTTTGCGGCCAAGGAAGCTTTTTTTAAGGCATTAGGCACCGGTTGGAAAAACGGCACTGCTTTTCATGAAGTAGAAATAGTAAATGATAAAAATGGTAAGCCTGGCATTTCATTGTTGGGAGAAACCGCGATCACCCTTATCGATTTGCAAATGGAAAATATTCATGTTTCTTTATCTCATCTTGCTGCGTTGGCAACGGCTTTTGTAATTATTCAACGCTGAACAGGTAAATGGCTTTACAGAAACACCGGTGTGGTATATTAACCGCTTATAAAGAAATATAGAATCGCTGTACAAATCTGTTGAACCAGCCTTTTCGTAAATAGGTTGAATTTGTATTTTTAACTTTAATCAGGAAGTTATGAAATTTATTCTTCAACCTGTAGAATGGTGGATAGTCCGTTTAATAATTATGTTTAGTTATATCCATAGTAGTTTTCTTTCTGGTGAGCCATATATACTGCAGCATGTATTAAGCAAAAAAGCAGGTTTTCCATATTCCTTTTGTTAGTGTTTCAACCGGCTAAGCCCCTTAACCCCACCCTTCACCTATCCGTTCCCGGATAATCAGCGCAAAATATATTTTCTGCAAAACATAGAAGGCATTAACTATGTATAAAAGTTTTCGGTTGCATAAGACGAAAGATTAATTTAGCGGGATTAATGCCAATTATTGGAGACTATACAGAAACGGATTTGGTGCTGCTGCTGAAGCAACGCGACCAGGCGGCTTTTGATTATCTGTACGGGCGATATTCAGGAGCGCTCTATGCTGTTATTCTCAATGTGGTGCAGGATAAAGAAACCGGCAATGATGTACTGCAGGAAGTATTCATTAAAATATGGCGGCGGTTAGATCAATACGATGCGGCGAAGGGCAGATTGTTTACCTGGATGTTGAATATAGCCAGGAATGCGTCTATAGATGCAACGAGGGGAAAGCACTTCAAAAATATCCGGAGAAATGTAGAAATTACAGATTCATTGGGGTCTTTGCCGGGCACTGAGCTTGTAAATACCGACAGCATAGGAATAGCTGATATTGTAAAAAAGTTACCCGGTGAGTATGGAAGGTTGATCACATTGGCTTATTTAAAGGGATATACGCAGGAAGAAATTGCAAAGGAGGAAAATATGCCACTGGGAACGGTTAAAACACGGATAAGAAAAGCATTGATAGCGTTAAAAAAGTTTTTATAAAATAAAAGTGGATATTAAAGCATACATAGAAACCGGTATTATAGAAAGCTACGTACTGCGGCTTACTTCCGCAGAGGAAAACGTAGAAGTAGAGTCTATGATGATTGCTTATCCCGAGGTAGCCAAAGCAGTAATTGATTTTGAGATCAGTCTCGAAAATCAATTGCTGGCTCATGCCGTTGCTCCGCCACCGCAGGTAAAGCAGCAGGTAATGAATGCGCTTGCCAACGATTTTTCTGCAAAAAAAGAAGAGCGTGAAGGGGCAGCTGTGGTAGAGTTTAAAAAATCCACACCGCCATGGAAATACCTGGCTGCTGCCAGTATTGCCCTTTTGCTTTTAAGTGGCGCATTTAACATCTACTATTATAACAAGTACCACAATGTACAAAAAGATTATAATGGCCTGCTGGCTGAACGTACCTCCCTTTTTGCCAATCTTGATGCCGCAAATACCAAGTTGAATGTGCTGGATAGCAGTATGCAGATGATGAAGGATACCGCGATGAAGGTGGTGGCGATGACCGGCAAAAACAGCAAGGCAACCGTATATTGGGATTCGCGGTCAAAAGATGTATACGTATTGCAAAATGAAATGCCTAAAGCACCAGCAGGAATGCAATACCAATTATGGGCCATGGTAGACGGAAAACCTGTTGATGCCGGAATGATCGGCGATTGCGGCGACCAACTCTGCAAAATGAAGAACATCCCCAGTGCCCAGGCTTTTGCGATCACTCTCGAAAAAGCAGGTGGCAGCCCGGTTCCAACCATGGAACAGTTATATGTAATAGGGAAAGTGTAAAAAATTACTTTCTATTTATTTGGCAGACCTTAAAAAATGGCGGGTTCCAACCTTTCCCCCAT
>DASUFG010000052.1:0-9408 GCA_036274715.1 Agriterribacter sp. | reverse complement strand
ACTGGATAGCGGGCCAACCTATGAGAGCAAATTTAAAATACTCTACTCCGTAAAAGGAATATATGTATTGTTGAACGGTGTAGATAAAAAAATAACCTCTACGTTCGAGAACGATTTTGAGAACCTTTTTACTGCCGATGTGTTTGAAGTGTTCTTTCATCCCGACCCGGTTACTCCCCTGTATTTGGAATATGAAGTGAGCCCATTGGACAAAGAATTGGTGCTATTAATTCCCAACCTGAACGGCAGAGCCAGTGGCTGGACGCCCTGGCACTATACCGGTGAAAAAAAAGTAAAGAAAAAAGTGACCGTTAAAGGTGGCGAGATGAGGTCTGGCGCTGATATTAACGAATGGACGGCTACACTGTTTTTCCCTTATACCTTGCTGAGTCCGCTCGCCAATATACCACCCCAAGGCGGCACCATATGGAATGCCAATTTCTGCCGACTCGATTATGATAGTGGAAAAATGATCAAATGGTCGTGGTCGCCGGTGAGCCGGTCGTTTCATGAATTTAAAAAATTCCTTTCCCTGCGTTTTGAATAATACGGGTAATCGCATCCAGATATTCCAAAAAACTGTACATTTGCACCTCCTTAAAAAGCCCAGGTGGCGAAACTGGTAGACGCACTACCTTGAGGTGGTAGCGCTGGAAACGGCGTGCTGGTTCGAATCCAGTCTTGGGCACTTTAAAAACCCCTTAAATCATTGATTTTCAGGGGTTTTTATTTTTTTAACATGCTTTTTTCTACCGCTTTTTTACGCTTATTTTCACTGTTTTGTTCCCATAAATCACCCACAGTTGTTCCCAAGTTTTGATGCTTTGCTGAAGGTTTGCTCACCATGTAAAATCCCATCTCCGGTAGAAACAAATCATCACCTTACCGGATCTTTGATTTACCCGGTTCAGCGATAAAGGGAATCTCCGTCATTACGCTGTCCATTTCCCAGCGCTGCTCTTGTATCATAGCATTTATTCCTTATTCTTTTGAACACTGTCCATTGCCGGCAACGCATTGTCAGGTTGTTTATACACAATGCTCACGTTCGGGTATTGTGCACTTAGCGTATTCATAACCGTGGAATCAATGTTTGTTTCGCCAACGTATAGCTGCTTCAGATTTTTTAGCTGTAATAGTGTTTCCACACTCTGGCCCGACAACTTGGTACGGTAGAGATTGAGATATTCCAGGTTGGATAATGATAATAATGCACTCATTTTTTCATCAGTAATATCATTATCGTTCAGCGTCAATTTTCTCAGGTTGGTCAACTGGCCAATAATGGGCAACGCATCATCTAGCTTTCCCGCATGGGTTATCTTTAGCCACACCAACTGGTCTTTTATCTCAACCAGTTTGTCTAAATTGATTTCATCGATGCCTGCGCCATTCAGCGTAACCTGTAACAGGTTGGTTTTAGCAGCGAGCGTACTCACCATAAAACCCTGCTTTACCAGTTCATCTATTACCGCTGGATCTGCAGGAGGAGCATCTACAGCGAGGCTATTGCTATTTTCATCAATGCCAAAATAGCTGGTCAATGTTTTACGCATGGCTGAATCAGGCTGCAGTGCACTGATCATTCCAACTCGTGGCGCCTGTTTTTCAATCCACCATTTGACAATGGATACCTGCTGATCAGTCAATGGCTTTTTGCCATTAGCCGGCATAAATTTTTTGTCATCTTCCGGAAGTGTTATTCTATGATAGATGCCGCTTTTTTCAAGGTCTCCGGCAACCACAGCAGGTCCATCTTCGCCGCCCTTCATCATTTCGTCAAATGAAGTCAGCACCAGGCCGCCTTTCTTTTTTTCTGCATTATGGCAGCTCACACATTTCAATTTGAGCATGGGCATTATCGCATCCGTAAATATATCGGCAGAATCAAGGGAGGAAATCTTTCTTATTGTTCCTGTATTTCCAGGCGACGCGCCAATCCATTCTGCGAAAGAGCCCGGTTTGTATTCACTGAGATAATCAGTGCCGTGGGTAAGCGAACCTCCATAATGGCCGGTAATGATCATTAATAATGCACAGGCACCCAATGAAACAGGCAAAGCATATTTGGCTAGCCGTTTTTTAACGGGGTATTTCTTCAGGAAATAACAAACATGTATAACCAAAGCCAGCAATATGCCCGCCCATTTGTGCAGGGATAAGGTGTCATCATCATACCCGCCCTGCAGCGAGAGCAAATAGCCAAGCGTTACCGATACTGTTGCGCTCAGGGCCGCCAACAGCCAGGTGAATTGTATCAATGGTTGGAGGTTTGCATGACCTGGTTTGCGAAAAAAAAATTCTACCAGTAGGGCCAGGCAAACAAAACCTATGGGCAAATGAACAACCAACGCGTGAAATCGTCCAAGGAATATTAATATACCAGGGGTATCCTCCATCTTGCACGAATTATTTTAACGGCTCCCCTTGTACAGGCAGTCCATTTGTGGTGAGCACCTGGAAATGATGAACATTATAACCTGCATAGGTCCATACTAATTTCTTGTCTCTTGAAATTTCAAACAATTTGATCGTTCCTTCCTTTGCGCCATAACTGGCTATAACGGTATTGCCGTTGGGCAACCGTTGCGCCCCGCAGGGATCCTGGAATGGATGCTCCGCGATGTCATCGTTCGTTACTTTCCAAACTATTTTACCGGCTTTATCAAATTCAATAATCTTATTGCCGTGCGTGAGCGTGGTTAGCGTGTTACCATTGTCCAGCCGAATGGCTGTGAACGGCCAGTTTTCAGCCTGCCTGCCACCTAGTTCATTGAGATCCGTTTTAAAAACATGCACGATATTTCCCATGGGGTCATATTCCTTCACTGCAAAAGCCAGCAGGTGAGGCACCAGGTAATTCCCATTTTTAAGTTTACGTGCCATCCTGGTTTGCATATGCGTATTATCCGTTTCCGGTTGAATGGGAGTAGCAGAGATTACTTTGCCTGTCTTATCTACCTCTACAATCCGTGGTGCTTTTCCAGACTCTGTGATCATCGTATTTCCGTTTGCCAGCCGCAGGGCTGTGCCCAACTCCATATCATCTGTTTTGCGGGGGTATGTAAAAACAACTTCCTTCTTGCTGTTGAATTCCTTCACTTCATCCGACCAGCAAATCAATATGTTTCCGTTGGGCAGCACATAACCATCACGGGCACCCGCTTTACCGGCGTTCCATATGGCTTCGCCTTTTTCTCCTATAATGCCCGTGAATTCAGGGCCGGCCATAAAAAAGGAATGGGTCGGCGGCTTCTCTCCCACTGCTTTGTCAAACTTTGTAATAAAAGCAAGCGAAATAAGAATAAAAAGGAAGGGAATTATTTTTTTGAATAAGCGCATATTTGTTATATTATATTGAATACAATTGTCTGCATTAAACTCAAAGCCTTATCACAACTAAATTTCCTGTTATTTACTTTTTTGGCTTGAACCAAAAAACAAAAAAATTTCCCGCACGCACGGGACAGAAAAATAGCTAAAACCTGCCAGACCGCAGGCTGGTTTACTGCATTGCACTACGCCGAAGAAGCTTACTATCATCAGCCTCTCAATTTTGAGCAAATGAATAACTCTGCCATGAATACAATTGAACATCTTCTTCGCTTAACCTGCCTTTGTCGGCAGGCAGGCGCTTCATTTCGTAAATTTTTTAACGCTATTTTTCTGAGGACGGCCGTTGCCCTCAATAGTATCAGAATCATCTGTCTTATTCTAATAGAGAAATAAGAAAATCAGCTTAAAATATCCCGGACTATTTTTCCATGTACATCGGTGAGTCTGAAATCACGCCCACTGTAACGGAAAGTGAGCCGCTCATGATCAACGCCCAACAGGTGCAGCATAGTAGCATGCAGATCGTGAATCGTTACTTCATTTTCTACAATGCGGTACCCGTAATCGTCGGTTCTGCCATAGATCGTTCCTCCTTTTATGCCCGCTCCTGCCATCCACATACTGAAAGCGGATGGATTATGATCGCGGCCATCATTACCCTGCGCAAAAGGTGTGCGTCCAAATTCACCGGTCCATACTACAAGGGTTTCCTCCAGCATACCACGCGATTTCAGATCCTTCAACAAACCTGCAATCGGTTGATCCACCGCATGCGCATTGGCTTCATGCCCTTGTTTCAAATTGCTGTGCTGATCCCAGCGATCGCCCCCTGCAGGTGGACAGGTGAGCTCAATAAAGCGGATGCCCCGTTCCACCAGTCTTCTCGCCATCAGGCATTGCGACCCGTAACTTCTTACATGACGATCTTCTGAATATAGTCCGTATAACTTTTTGGTCGCTTCCGATTCACCCACAAAATCCGTTAGTTCCGGTACCGATGATTGCATTTTGAAAGCAAGCTCATTGTTAGCAATCGCCGATTCAATGGCATCTCCATCTCCCAGCTTTGCCAGCAGGCTGCTATCCATCCGGCGCGTAAATGCCAGCTTATCGGTCTGCAATCCCGGTATACTATCCGCAGGTGTTATGTTGGCGATCGGTTCAGCGCCCGCCGTCAATATAGAAGCCTGGTAGGATGCAGGAAGAAATCCATTCTTAAAATTATCCAACCCGCCCGGCGGTATCAACCCGCCATCCAGCACCACGTAGCCCGGCAAATTATTGTTTTCACTACCCAGTCCGTATGTTATCCAGGAGCCCATGCTGGGTCTCCCCTGTAAACCGCTACCGGTATGCAAAAAATAATTAGCGCTGGTATGTTCAGGAAACTGGGATTTCATCGACCGGATCAAAGCCATATCATCCACGCAAGTGGCAATATGCGGAAACAGTTCACTCACGTCCATTCCGCATTCCCCATATTTTTTAAATGACCAGGGACTCTTCAGTATCTTTCCCACATTATTAAATTGAGTAGCATCAACCGTAAATTTTTTGCCGGGATCTTCCCCATTTTCTTTGTCCAGTCTTGGCTTCGGGTCAAATGAATCTACCTGCGATACGCCCCCATCCATGTACAGGAAAATAATATTCTTTGCTTTGGGAATATAATTGGGCGATTTTGACAACTGCCCGATCAATGAATCCGCTTTTTCTGCCTGCGAACAGGCCGAAAAAATGCTGCCAAACAAACCCAGGTACGCGATGGATCCAAAACCGCATTTACAAATACCTAACATTTCGCGGCGGGTGACCGGCTTATACAAACCATGTATTTTTCCTCCCATACAATCAAATTAAAAAGATGAATTCTTTCATGCTGAACAACGACTGGCAATAGTCTTTCCATATAGCCTCATTACTTAGTATATCTTCTGTTTTTACTTTATGAATGGTGGCAAGCTCCTGCAGGAATGCTGCCCCCTGTTTCATCTCCTCTTCGCCCGCAGGTCTCGACAGCGCTGTTATGTAAGCAAATTGAATGCGCTCTTCGGCCGTTTTGTTTTTTTGCTGAATGAGTTTTTTTGCCATGCATTCCGCCTGCAGCACAACAAAGGGATCATTCATAAAAAACAGCGATTGGGCGGGAACATTCGTTACGTTCCGGTTGCCGAAAGTGGAAAAAGGAATCGGGCGATCAAAAGCCAACATCATCGGATCTAAAAAATTTCGCCTTACCTCCTGGTAAATGCTTCTTCGGCCTGCCCCATCAATCGGCCCCGACTTGCCCGGTTTTCCGCGACCGTTCATAAACGACGTGAGATATACAGGAATGGGCGGACCATACATGGTAGTATCGAGCCTACCACCCGCCATCAACAAACCATCCCTTATCGCTTCCGCTTCTAAACGAAGTGCCGGGAAACGGGCCAGGTAAACGTTGGCCGGATCTTTTTTCCGGGTATCTTCATCAGCATCTGTTGAGCGGCGGAATGTTTCAGATAAAACAATCAGCCTGATCATTTTCTTGATCGACCAATTGTCTTTTTGAAACCGGATGGCCAGGTAATCCAGCAGTGCAGGATGGCTGGGCAATTTTCCCTGCAGCCCCAAATTATCCACGGTTTCCACAATGCCTTTGCCAAACAGGTAATGCCAGATGCGGTTCACCATCACCCTTGCGGTAAGCGGATTGCTGGGACTGAGGATGGATTCAACGAGTTCTAAACGACCACTGCCGGTAGAACGAAAAACGGAATCACCCACATCCAACGCCGAAAAAAAATGCCTGGGCACCCGGTTGGCAGATAGCTGTGTATAATCGCCCCGTATAAATACCGGGCTGTTGATGGCATAGCCGTCGTATACACCGTTATAAAAATCAGTGTCATCGGTTTGATTGCCTGCTGTTCTATCAGCCGCCTGTACTATATCGCCAACGCCTAACCGCTCTTTGGGCAATACGCCTTTTTTTATATTTTGATTGATCACTTTAATATCCTGTTCAGAACATTGCTGCGTTTGCCAGCGGCTGATGGCTTCTGACAAAATAATATTGCTGCTTGCTGCATCATCACCGGGAACAGGCATTTTCCCGTTAAACGACAAAGCATACCGCACGTCCACATATGCACCTGCCGGTAAGCGGTACACATGCGCATCGAAAACACCGGGCATGATCTCGATGTAAGCGTTATGTCCTTTCCACGGCGATACATGAATCACTATATTTTCCCATTTCCCGGCATTTACCTGCCGCATAATGCCGCCATAAATGGGGTCGGAGATCAGTTGAAAGTTATCAATGATGATGCGCACGGTAGCATTTTTACCCATTGCCCTGATGACGATAGAATCATCAGCAATGGTAAAATTGGGCGACCGCAACACACCAAATACGCCCATACCATTTACCCGGCTGCTTGCTTTACCCTCATCGAGCCAGAGCAGTTTGCCAGTTTTTGCATCAAATACCGGGTTCCCAACAGTGGGTATATTACCAAATGCCAGCCCGTCTGTTTTCCACCCACCAAAACTGCTTTTCCTGAAATCACCGATCATCGTAAAGTCTTGCTCCTTTTGGCCGGGATAATATACGGTTTGAAATGGCGTAGCTTTGGCGGAGTGTACGGTGTTACCCGGGAGCCAGGCCGCAGCAATCGTTTTACGCGCAGTTGCCCTGGACTGTTGCAGCGCGTTTATTCTTTTTTCGTCCTCCACACCCGTGTTGGCGGGTACCGGTGAAAACCGCGTACCTTCCATAATGCCAAAAAGCGAATAATAATCCTTCGTAGGTATGGGATCAAATTTATGATCGTGACAGCGGGCACAGGATGCCGTGAGGCCCTGGAACGCTTTGGTGGTTACATCAATCATATTATCAATCCTGTCGGCTTCATCCTTGCGTATGTCCACGGGGCTATGCGAGCCTTCTGCCATAGTGAGGAAAACGGTACCTACATGCGACTCATTGGCCCCTGTTGCCCCGTTTATCCTTGGCTGTGGCAACAGGTCGCCCGCTAACTGTTCTTTCACCAACTGGTCATATCCTATATCCTCGTTAAAAGCACGAATGAGGTAATCCCTGTAGCGCCAGGCGCCTGCAATGGCGAAATCGAATTCATGCCCTTTTGTTTCTGCATAGCGTGCAATATCCATCCAATGCCTTGCCCAGCGTTCTCCGTAAGCATTGGAGTTCAAATAACGGTCAATCATTTTCTCATACGCATCGGCACTCTTGTCCGCTGTAAACGCTTCTATCGCTTCAACAGAAGGTGGCAGACCCGTTAGCAGGTAAGAAGCCCTCCGGACCAAGCTGTTCTTCCCTGCTTCCGCGGCAGGCTTGAGGTCGTTTTGATCCAGTTGTTCCTGTATAAAAAAATCAACGGGGTTGGTGGTTATATCGCTTACTTTATTATAAACCGTAGTATCAGGTTGAATGAAAGCCCAATGCGGTTTCCATTCGGCGCCCTGTTTGATCCATTTGCCCAGGATGGCGATTTCTTTTTCTGTTAGCAGCATTTTCGAATCCGGTGGTGGCATTACCATATCCGGGTCTTTATGCTCTATGCGGGAAAGGAGTGCGCTGATATCCGGGTGATCGCGGTTGATGGCAGCATTACCGCTCTTTAATAATTGCGTCGCTCCCTCCTCCGTATCCAGCCGCAAACCGCCTTTGCGGCCGCTGGGGTCGGGACCATGACAGAGATAACATTTCTGCACCAAAATGGGTCGCACATGAAAATTGAAATCAACGGTAGCGGGTAGACCGGGGTACTCCCTTTTAAATTCCATATTCATCACCGCGATGCATACCAGGATGATTAAACTGGCAAGTATTACAAATGCTTTTTTATTCGGATAACGCATCGCAGCTTAAAGTTGATTGTTGAAATAAGCACTAACAAATGGATTTTATGGTATCCTGTAAAATTAGCCATTTTGGGTGGGATTTCCGTGGAGGGGAACGCAGGGATGCTAAGTATACGTTCTGCAACACGGTAGGCGCGGGTTAAGAGTGCTTTTTTGGGGTGACCAACTGTAGTAATATAATGAAGCTTTTGTTGCCTGCCTGCCGGTCAGGCAGTCGTCGCACACTTATGCGGCTGGTTCTTTGCTGGGCAAATACTAGAATTTGTACATTCTTTTTTTATTCTTTTGCATGAACTTAATTCTTTTACTCCGTAGGCAACCCACTGGCCGTAGAGCAAACGGTTAAATGTCCCCCTCATAGAGGGGGTATCGCTTCGAATAGAATGACTTTTGCAACGGGGGAGGAAGTACGTATTCAATTTGCTATATTTATTACATGAGCAACCTGCATGAAAATCACTTTTACAATAAGGATTTGCAACCTTATGCCAATAAGCTTCGCAAAGAAATGACCAAGGCCGAGGCATGTTTATGGAAATATGTCTTACGCGCCAGTCAGTTGAATGGTTATTCCTTCCGCAGACAACGCCCTGTATTGAATTATATCGCCGATTTCATGTGCAAGCCACTTATGCTGATTATTGAAGTGGACGGCATCACTCATCAGTGGGAAGGTGCAACCGAAAGGGATGCATTACGCCAGAAACGTTTGGAAGAAGCGGGTTTTACAGTGATTCGTTTTGGTGACAGTGATGTATTAAACAACATCAGCAGCGTGCGCGAGTACCTAGTGGATTGGCTGGAGAAGAACAAGTAGTGTCGTCCACCCCCATTCAAATCCGGTTGATAGTGCTGACTTCGACCCCCGCTCAGCGGGGGATATTGTAACTATTAATGGTGTAAGTTTTTTCTAGTTTATAACCACATTTCTCTTACTCCGTAGGGAACTCTCTATCTGAAGAGCAACCTGTTCAATGTCCCCCTCAAGAGGGGGTATCGCTTCGAATAGAATGACTTTTACCATGGGGGAGGATGTATTCTTCGCATGACGTACATTTATACCATGAGCAACCTGCATGGAAATCACTTTTACAATAAGGATTTGCAACCTTATGCCAATAAGCTTCGCAAAGAAATGACCAAGGCCGAGGCATGTTTATGGAAATATGTCTTACGCGCCAGTCAGTTGAATGGTTATTC
>DASUFG010000051.1:0-2754 GCA_036274715.1 Agriterribacter sp. | reverse complement strand
TAATGAACTTTCGCTCCTGGTTGGTGGTAATTGCGGATGGTGGCAACACAAACGAATTGCCCGTTCTTTGCAGGTTCAATTTTACATAAGCAAATGCACCTGCTTTTAATTCATCATTTTTGTTATTGAACGCAAACTCCCACAATTCCGTTCTTGTAGAAGGGTTAATACTGCCACTCTTTCGGGTAGGAGTTGCTGTAAACAATTTTTCCGGGTAGGCATCAACACTAAACATAACCTCTTTTTGTGCATAGTTGGATGCCACATATAATTCCGGAACAGCTACGCGTAACCGAAGTGTACGATTATTTTGGACGGTTAGTATCACCTGGTTATTGCCCACCAACGCTCCCCTGTCTGCGGATCGTGCAGTTACAACGCCATCAAAAGGTGCCTGCAATGCAACGTAGCCGGCAATTTCGTTGTAAGACTGGGCAAGCTTCCTGGCTGATTCATAAGATGCACTGTCGGCCAGGAGCTGGTTTCGGCTTCTTTCCAGGTCAACCGGTGCAACAATACCGGCTGTTTTGGCACGGGAGGCATTGTATAAGCGTTGATAAACATCAGCACTGCTCATATATCTTGCTTTTGCCGCCTCGAGCGATGATTGAAACTCTGCGGACCGGGATTTTAATTCCGGAGCTTCAATTAATGCGAGGGTTTGTCCCCGCTTTATCTTGTCTCCTATATCCACTCTTATCTCCTTAATATAGCCTTGCACACGGGCAAATAGAGCAGCCTGCTCATAAGGCAATAGTTCCGCGGGCAGTTCAATACTTTTATGCACACTGGTATCATGCAAAATAAAAACGGGTACCGTATCGATTGCAGTACCGGAAACATTTGGTGTGGCCGGCTGACTATTATTACAAGCAGTCATTAACAGCGCGATACCCGCCAGTTTAATAAGTTGTTTCATTGATACTATATTAATGCTCATTTTTCGTTAAAATTCTTACTGTTTGCATCGTCCGGATCCATAGATGCAGACATGTATCTCACTTTACCGACACCCCAATGATATACATGGGGTAAAAAAAACAATACGCTTAATGTGGAAAAAAACAGGCCCCCTATTACCGCGATGCCCAATGGAGCGGTTTGATCACCACCCTCTCCTAATCCCAGAGCCATGGGTAGCATCCCTGCTATCATCGCCAGGCTGGTCATTAAGATCGGCCGTATCCTGTTTTCAGCGGCCTTGAAATGGGCATTGGTGTTGTTGCCTGTTTTCCGGAACTGCTCAGCATTGGTTATAAATAATACCGCATTGGCGATAGACACGCCAATGGCCATAATACTCCCCATATAGGACTGAATATTCATGGTTTGGCCGGTGATTAACAACAGAAAAATGGAACCCGCCACTACCGCGGGCACAACAGACAAAGTAATACAAGCGATACGAAAAGATT
The DNA here is from genome assembly GCA_036274715.1 of Agriterribacter sp. Taxonomy (GTDB): domain Bacteria; phylum Bacteroidota; class Bacteroidia; order Chitinophagales; family Chitinophagaceae; genus Agriterribacter. Next base: position 1,339 of record DASUFG010000051.1, on the reverse strand, counting down.
GAAAAAAAATGGTCATTATTAAAAAAATAACCACAATTGCGATTAGCAGTCCGAACTGCAAACTCGTTAAGGTTTGTTGCAACAACTCCGGCTGACCGCGCAATAGTATTTTGGCTCCTTTGGGGAGTGCGGTTTTTTTAATAACCGCATTTACCTTACTGAAAGCATTCCCCAGGTCTTCACCCTCAACATTGGCGGTAACGGTGATGTAGCGTTGCTGGTTTAGCCTGTCGTATTCGCCCGGCATAGTAGTATATTTCCAGGATGCCACTTCATTAAGCAGGTGCAGATCTCCGTTAGCGGAAGTTACCGGAATCATTTCCAGTTGAGCAGTACTGTTCATTTTGTATTCGGGATACTGTGCCTGCACGATGTAGGCAGTACCGGTTGTTTTATCTAACCAATAGCTCGGTGCAACAAAGCGGCTGGAAGAAGTGGCGGTTGCAGCAGAACGCGCTACCTGGTCGGTAGTAATATTTAACTGCCCTGCCTTTACCCGGTCAATATCAATTTTAATTGCTGGATAATCAAGCGGGGTCGCAATCTGTACATCTCTTAGTGAAGGTATGGTACGCAATTGTTCCTCCAGGCCCTTAGCTGTCTTTTTTCCCTCTTCAAGATTACGGTTTACTACTGCAATTTCAATGGGATTGGTTGATCCCAGGTTCAATACCTGTTCAGAAAGGTCACCGGGTTCAAAAGATATTTTCGCATTAGGAATCTGTTCCTGCACTGATGCCCTCATCCTTTCCTTAAAAATATTGACAGGAACAGCGCCAGGCTTCAATTTAATTTTGGTTACCGATTCGTGGGGGCCGCTGGTCCATAAATGAATATAGTTAACCGGAAAACTGGTAGGCTGTGTGCCAATAAAAGCGGAGGTAATTTCAACATTATCCTTCCCTGCTATATCGTTTACGATAAACAATAATTTTCGGGTAGCATCTTCGGTACGTTCCAGCCTGGTTCCCGTGGGCAGGCGCAGACGAATCTGTGTTTGTCCGCTATCCGTTTTAGGAAACAGTTCAGTTCCGGTAAACGAAAACAATAACGCCACCAATCCAACCGAAGCTGCAACAAATAATATAGTAATTAGTCCGTCCCCGGTTTTAATGCGTTCACCCGATCTTACATACCGGGACTTAATACGGTTGAAAAAGCTGTCCTCCGAAGATTTTTCCTTTTCGCTCAGATGATGTTTCATAATCCAGTTACTGACAACAGGAACGAATGTTTGCGACAAAAGAAAAGATGCGATCATGGCAAATGCAACTGCCATAGATAGGGGGAGAAATAAGGCCTTAGGAACTCCGCTCATAAATAACGATGGCACAAAAAC
>DASUFG010000050.1:0-5281 GCA_036274715.1 Agriterribacter sp. | reverse complement strand
AGCGTACCTTATACGAACCATATGCTTTTTGGTGCGGCAGTTATGCTGTTTGCAGGATTGTTGATACTGAATGTAAGCCAGCGGGAGGGTAGTTTGGAAGTTTAAAGTTTGGGAGTTTATGGTTTGGAAGCCACTTACCACTTACCGCTCATTCATACTGTCATTGAAAATAAACGGGGGGAAGGTGCTTGGGCTACCAGCCTCAGGTCGAAAGCCATGCAGATATTGCGTAAAAAGGACCTGCCTTCCGGGTTCACGATGATTTTATTAGCTGTTATGGTTACCAGTCCGTCATCTTCCAGCGCTTTTAATCTTTCCATAATTCCGGGAAAACGGTCTTCCGGCATCCACCCGGTTTCCAGGAAGCACATCAGGTTGAGAATATGACGCCGGATCTTCAGGTCTTCCGCTGTTAACATATGTCCTTTCACTGTGGCTAATGTGCCGCTGTTTATTTTTTCATAATAAGCTTCTATTGTTTTTTCATTTTGGGCAAAGCCGTACCAACTGTCGGATATGGCCGATACGCCCAGCCCGATCATTACCTGCGTGGCGGAAGAAGTGTAGCCCATAAAATTCCGGTGGATTTTTTTGCTGCGCACAGCCTGGTATAAACGATCTGAAGGCAGGGCAAAATGATCCATACCTATTTCCATATAACCTGCCTCCTGTAATAATGCTTTAGCGGTTGTATAGCACTGCAGCTTCAGTTCGCCCGGTGGCAAATCGTGTTCATCAAAGCCGCGCTGCCCCACGCCTTTTATCCAGGGCACATGCGCATACGAATAAAACGCTATTCTGCCAGGCTTCAAAGCAAGTGTAAGCGCGATATTTTTACGCACGTCTTCTAATGTTTGAAAAGGGAGACCGAACACCAGGTCGTGGCTCACACTTTCATAGCCGGTTTCCAAAGCGGCTTCCGTTGCTTTTTTTACGTTTTCAAAAGGTTGAATGCGATGGATGGCTTTTTGTACTTTTTCATTGTAGTCCTGCACGCCGAAGCTTACCCTGCGAAAGCCCAGGTTATACAAGGTTTGTAAATGTTCCCCGCTGGTGTTATTGGGATGCCCTTCAAAGCTGAATTCCCTTTCGGGATGTACAGTGCAACCTGATAAAATACCATCCACCAGTTTTTTTAAATGGGTTGGTGAAAAGAAAGTAGGCGTTCCCCCGCCCAAATGTATCTCACGAATCACAGGTTTTTCCCGGAAGACATGCCTGTACATATCCCATTCTTTCAAGACCGCTTCAATATAAGGTTCTTCCACGCTGTGTTGCCGGGTAATGCGTTTATTACAGGCGCAAAAAGTACAAAGGCTTTCACAAAAAGGGAGGTGAATATAAAGGCTGATGCCATTCCGGTTGCTTTCCCCGAAAGATTGCCGGAGTGCGGATACCCATTGCGCGCCGGAAAACCCGGTTTCATCCCAATGGGGAACGGCGGGATAGCTGGTATATCTCGGTCCCGGAACGTTATATTTTTGAATAAGCGCGGTATCTGTCATTATATGGCGGCGACTCAAACTTTGGCATTGGATGCACTTCAAACATAACCGGCAAAAAGCCGTATGCTTTAAAATGCATCCTTTGCCGGATTTCATCATCAAAAAAGCGAAGTTCCCTGTTTTTCCGGAGGAAATCATTAACCTGGATCATGCGCGGGACTGAGATGGGACAGGTTTTTTGATAATAGAGGATAATAAAGTCTTTTATTATTGAATTGTAATTAACTTTGCAGGTACAACCGCGAATACATGTTTTCAAAAACCTGTGAATATGCTTTAAGGGCGATGCTTTTTATCGGGCAGAAATCTAAGGAAGGGAAAAAAACAGGAGTGAAGGAAATTGCCGCCGGGATTGATTCGCCTGAATACTTTATAGCTAAAATTTTACAGGAGTTGAGCCGTAAGAATCTCGTGCAGTCTTTGAAGGGGCCTGCAGGTGGGTTTTATCTTGATAAGCAGCGAATGGAATGTACGCTTGCTGATATTGTTAAAGCAATAGATGGCGATAAAATTTTTTTGGGTTGCGGACTGGGCTTAAAAGCGTGTTCAGAAAAAAAGCCCTGCCCTATACATAATGAGTTTAAAAAAATAAGGAAGGAAATGCACGACATGCTTGAGTCGGCCACGCTAAATGAATTTAATGAAAAACTGGAAAGGAAACTGACCTTTTTAAAAAGAGTATAATTTGTTATGAAAAAGAAATGGTATCCTCAGCGTATCAGGGGATTGCTTTTAGCATCAGGCTCGCTCAGCTTTTCCTCAGTGTTTGCCCAAACCACGGCGCCGTCGGGTTTTTATTTTACCCATCTCAATGGTTTACTGCTTTTTCTGTTTGTGCTGATCTTCTTTATGCTCGCCGCTGCTTTGTACCTGAAATTTAAAACCGGGGAAATGATTAAAATGAACAAAAGACTAAAGCGGCGTAATGCGGATAAAAATTTTGACAGCTATATCGCAAACCTGAACAGCAAACAAATTGAAGCGTATTTGAATGATAAAAAGGATGGCTTCTCAATAACAACTTCTTCGTCTGACAATTCAAATACCCTCCTTAAAACCATTTTCTTTTTTCTTTTGCTGTCGCTGAATGGGGGGCAGTTATTTGCGCAGGAGGCAGCGCCGGGTAAAAGTTCTGTGCTGGGCGAAACGGGTATTATCATAACAATAGTATTGTTGCTTATCCCTATTAGTGCGGGTATTGTTTTTATGATCATTAAGGTGCTGAATCTTACCAAACAAAACCGTAACCGGTTAAATCTTGCCGAGGCCGACCAGTTGGCTCAATATCTTGCTGTGTCACCCAATGAGGATACACGCGCTGTTTTGCTTAAACGAAAGGAAGCATTGGATTATACACTTACGCATGATGAATTGTCGGGTAACCTGGCGCCGGAGGATAGCAGGGGCCTGATCGGCAGCATTAGTACAAGCAGCGCACTACCGGTGGTAGTGCAAAAGAAAAAAGCGGTTAATCGGCCGAATATTGATCCTGAATTATCTAAGCTGGTACTATGGTATATAGGGTGCGCTGCTTTCTGGTTATTATTCGGTACCACGGTGGGTGAATACCTGGGCATAAAATTCGTTGCGCCCGATGCAGATCATGTAAGCTGGTTGAGTTTTGGTCGCCTGCGTCCTGTGCATACCAATGCTGTATTCTGGGGATGGGCTTCATTGGGCATGCTGGGGTTGGCCTATTATACGGTGCCAAGGGTAAGTAATACTAAGCTGGCGAGCTTTAAAATGGGGTGGTATTCGCTTCACCTTATTAATGGCGCTGTTTTGTCAGGAACCATTTGTCTGATGGCGGGCATTAATAATGGCGGCGGCGAATACCGTGAATATATTTGGCCGGTAATGCTGCTGTTTGGGATAGCCCTGGTATTAACCCTCATTAATTTTCTACAAACCATCGCCAAACGAACTACTAAGGAAATTTACATTTCCAACTGGTATATTGTAGCGGCATTGATATTCGGGCTGGTGATTTCAATTGTAGCTTATATACCATGGTGGCAGGATGGATTGGGTGAAACCATCATCCAGGGCTACTATATGCACCAGGGCGTGGGCATGTGGTTTATGATGATGACGCTTGGACTTGTTTATTATTATTTACCGCAGCAGTTAAACAGGCCCATTTATTCCTATAGCCTGGGTATATTGGCCTACTGGACACAGATCGTTTTTTATACCCTTATTGGTACGCATCATTTTGTATTCAGTTCCATACCCTGGTGGCTGCAAACCATAGCCATTGTGGGAAGCGTGGGAATGGTTATTCCGGTAGTAGCGGGCAGTACCAATTTTATCATGACCTTTAAAGGAGCCTGGTATAAAATTACGGATAGCTATACTTTGCCCTTTTTTCTGGTGGGTATCATCTTTTATTTTACGGGTTCACTGCAGGGTACTGCGGAGGCATTCCGCTCTACGAATCTCATGTGGCACTTTACCGATTTTACAGTTGCGCATTCTCATCTTACCATGTATGGTATCATTTCATTTTTTGTGTGGGCAGGCATATATACCGTTATACCCCGGTTAACGGGCAGGGAAGCGCCACAGATAACGGTAGGCGCTCATTTTTGGTTTGCCCTGATAGGGCTGTTGTTTTATACCGTTCCGCTTATGTATGGCAGCACTTTAAAAGGATTAATGTGGATAGACGGGAAACCCTTCATGGAAAGTGTTATTTTTTCTGCGCCGTACTGGCTATGGAGAGCCATTGGCGGAAGCCTGATGTGGCTATCTCATTTATTCTTTGCGTATAATATTTATAAAATGCTCACGGGAGGCGGTATGGTTGATGTAAAGGAAGCCGCCTTTGAAAAGCTGAACCAAAAAAGGGAAAGCACCATTTGATTACCAATTGAAAGATTGACATGGAATTTTTTGATAACCATAAAAAATTATTCGGCGCTACATTTTTGCTGTTTGCAGGGCTTACCATACTGGTAGCTATTTTGCCCGCGTTGCGCAATCAAAAAAATAATGCGCCGCTGCCTGATGCAGGAGTATTGAGCGATGATGCTGTAAAGGGCAAAGCCATTTTTATCGCTAATGGTTGCGTGGCATGCCACACGCAGCAGGTGCGCAATGTGGATATGGATAAAACCTGGGGATCACGGCCAAGCATAGCTGCAGATTATGCCGGCATTCATCGTACCGATATCTGGCGCAATACGGCCACATTGATGGGTACGGAACGTACAGGACCTGATTTGACTAATATTGGTACCAGGCAACCCAGCCTTGAATGGAACCTGGTGCATTTATACAATCCCCGGATCGTGGTAAAGGAATCCATCATGCCTGCTTATCCCTGGATGTTTACGATGAAAGCGGAACCTGCACAAAGCGATGTGGTGGTAAGTGTTCCGGACGAATTTTTGAAAGGCAAAACAGGAAAGGTGGTAGCAACCAAACAAGCCCTGCAACTGGTGGCTTATCTTCAATCCCTGAAGCAAACGCCATTACCGGATGGCAGGCCGGTTCCGGAGTTTTTGTATCAAAGAGAGGCGAAGAAAACCGCGGCGATGGGAGGTGAAATACAGGGTTTGGACGGAGCGGCTTTGTATGCCACCAATTGCCAGGCCTGCCACCAGGCAAACGGGGAAGGGTTGAAAGGCGCATTCCCTTCTTTGAAAGACAGCAAGATTGTGCTGGATGATAACCCCGAAGCAATGGTGGAGATTATTATGAATGGTTACAATGGCAGGGAGAAGGAGGGCTTTCCTCCTATGCCCGCGGTCGGTACCGATAATAAGCTGAGC
>DASUFG010000049.1:0-7248 GCA_036274715.1 Agriterribacter sp. | reverse complement strand
TTGCCTATACTTACGACAAAGTAATATCCGAAAAATTAATCATACGTTTACTTGTGGCGTTATCAATAGGGATACCGATTACACACTTACTGCGCAATGTGATCATTAAACGAAACTGGCTGATATTACCCATTGAAAGGTTGGTTCCCCGGCTTTTTATAAGCATCATAATAGCCAGTTTTATTTACACCCTCACTTTACTTTTTCTTTTTGAATTATTTAACCTGTCGGAAGTTGATCCTAAGAAAAAAGTGGGATTTATTAATAATCTGATAATCAGAACTTTTGACAGCAGTCTTATTTTAATGGTATGGGTGTTGATTTACTATGTGTATCATTTCTTTCAAAAAAATAAGAAGCAGGAGGTGGATACTTTTAGGCTGCAATCGCTGGTAAAAGAGCTGGAATTGAAAACGATCAAATCCCATATCAATCCACATTTTATCTTTAACTCCCTCAACAGCATCAGAGCGTTGGTAGATGAAAACCCCGAGAGGGCCAGGCGCGCCATTACGGAACTGAGTAATATCCTCCGGAGCAGCATGCAAACCGAAAAATTAGAAACCGTTCCGCTGGAGCAGGAATTAAATATTGTAAAAGATTATTTGGCCCTGGAGCAAATGCGCTTTGAGGAAAGGCTGAAAGTACAGTTTAATATTGATGAAGATACACTGGATCAACCCATACCTCCCATGATGCTGCAAACGCTTGCGGAAAACGCCATTAAACATGGCATAAGCAAGCAGGTGAATGGTGGAACTGTAACAATCATTTCAGATTTTGTAAACGACCATCATGAGTTGATTATACGTAATAGTGGGGTATTGAATGGACATACCGGTTATACGGGATTTGGGCTGCAGAGCACACAGGACCGTTTGAATCTTTTATTTGGAACAAAGGCAACATTTGAAATTAAAGATATACCGGGCAATATGGTGGAAGCGAAAGTAATAATGCCGGTTAATAACAGGTAAACAAAAAGCTAAATTACACGTCATGACAAAAAAAGCTATTATTATTGATGATGAACGACTGGCAAGAACGGAGTTGAAAAAACTATTGATGGATCATCCAGAAATTGAAGTGATCGCCGAAGCCGCCAATGCCAATGAAGGTATTGAGAAGATAGAGCATATGGCTCCCGATCTTGTTTTCCTCGATATACAAATGCCTGGTAAAACGGGGTTTGATTTACTGACAGAGTTAGACAAATTACCCCAGGTGATCTTTACCACCGCCTACGATGAGTACGCCTTAAAAGCCTTTGAAGTAAATGCATTGGATTATTTGCTAAAGCCGGTTGAACCTAAACGTCTTGCGGATGCCTTACACAAACTGCAGTATGCGGAAGAAAAGGAAGCAGCCATTGCCGCGGCTCTTGGTTCACCTACAGTGAACAGGGGCATTTTGGGTGAAAACGACCAGGTATTCGTAAAGGACGGGGAAAGGTGCTGGTTCGTGAAACTAAATGAAATTCGCCTTTTTGAAAGTGTGGGTAACTATGCCAAAGTATTTTTCAGCACGCACAAGCCACTTATTTTAAAATCCTTAAACGCACTGGAAGAACGGCTGGATGAAAAAGTTTTTTTTCGCGCCAATCGTAAACATATCGTCAATCTACGCATGATAGAAAGAGTTGAACCATATTTCAACGGTGGCTTATTGCTCGAAATCAAAGGGGGTGAAAAAATAGAGGTGAGCCGTCGACAGGCGGTAAAATTTAGAGAAATGATGAGCCTGTAGCTATTTCAGACTTGAAATTTGACATGTAATATTTTATTGAAAGCAGGTGAATATGAATTTTAAGTGTATGGTTTATTCGTTTCGGATTTCGCGCTTTTTTTGCTTTTGATTTTTTATTCAGCTAAATTCATTCTTTATCTCATTGTATATCAATTCCCTCTTATACGCATGAAATGAGCCATGCTAAAGCTATCCCGAATACGGATGATAATGTATGGCGAATTCCATCTGGCAAAAACAATTAAAACATCAGATGAACAAAATTTATCTATCGGTAATCATATTGCTTTCTGGTTTTGGAATATCCGCGCAGGATATCAACAGTATCATCACGGTAAAAAAAGTAAAAAAGATAGAAAAAACCTTGTCGTCGGACAAAATGATGGGGCGGGGTTTGTTTACCCCGGGACTTGACAGGGCGGCAGCATTTATATCGGAAGAATTTAAAAAAGCAGGACTGGCACCTTCTGCTGCCACGGGCTTTTCGCAGGAGTTCACCCTCATTGCCGCTGAGCAAACCGACGCAAAGGGGCTTGTGGATGGAAAAGCAATTGACGGTAAACGTATCACCGCTTTCTCCACTAAAGAAACGCTGTCGGTAACACAGCAGTCAGGCTACGAAAATGTAAGCATTGAAGCTGGCGATAAATTCTTAAACAAAGCGTATGGGTATGTGGTGGCAGGAAAGAATTACCTGGTATGGGTGGATACCGCACATCAAAAAAACTTCGCCGAATTAAGCCGGCTGAAGAGGGAAACGTTCAAATCCGATAACAGTGTTTTATTTGTTTTAGCAAACGCTACACCCTCTCAATATTCTTTTACTATTGAACAGCAAATCACAGAAAAGCCATTGAAAAATATAGTGGGAATATTACCCGGCAAAACCAGGAAAGATGAATATGTAATATTTTCCGGTCATTACGACCACCTCGGAACCCACCAACCAAATGCTGATGGTGACTCTATATTTAATGGGGCTAACGATGATGCGGCGGGAATAACTGCGGTGATAATGCTTGCAAAATATTTTGTAAAGCTAAAGAACAATGAACGCACCATCATTTTTACTGCCTTTACGGCTGAAGAAACTGGTGGTTTTGGATCACAATATTTCTCCCGACAATTTAACCCGGACCAGGTAATGGCGATGTTTAATATTGAGATGATTGGCACCGACAGCAAATGGGGCACTAATTCGGCCTATATTACCGGCTACGAAAAGACCGACATGGGCAAAATATTAGAAAAGAACCTGGAAGGAAGTCCTTTCAAATTTTACCCCGACCCTTACCCCGACCAGCAATTGTTTTACCGCTCCGACAATGCCACACTCGCAAAACTCGGTGTTCCGGCACATACCATCTCCACTTCAAAAATGGATAGCGAAACTTATTATCATACACTTGACGATGAATTTGAAACGCTTGATATTAAAAACATGACGGAGATCATTAAAGCGATCGCTACCAGTTCAACATCCATTATTAAGGGAACAGATACCCCTACCAGGGTAGATTCAAAACAATTAAGATAGGTGATATTATTTTCTTATCGCCCCGGTGATGAACTGTATAGTTGCACTATGCACCTTCTTGTAAAATAAAATCCCGGTGAAAATTTTCACCGGGAATATTATTATTATTTCGAAGCGTGGTTATCCTAATGCTACTCTCTTAAAATCTACCACAGTCAATCCACCATCTACACTTTTCAGGTAATCTCCAACGGTTTTACCGCCGTCTTTTACAAACGCCTGTGCGGTTAACGTGTTTTCTTTAAAGAATGCATTGAGTTTGCCTTCCGCAATTTTATCAATCATAGCGTCGGGTTTACCAGCCATTTTAGGATCGTTTTTGATCTGGTCCGTAACAATAGCTTTCTCACGCGCTACTATTTCAGCAGGCACAACATCCGGACTTACCGCTACAGGGTTCATTGCGGCGATCTGCATAGCCACATCCTTTCCTGCTTCTGCTGATTCTGCAGTTAATCCTACCAACACACCTATGCGGTTTGCACCATGAATGTAAGATGCCACATAAGGGGCTTCTAAACGCTCGAATTTACTGATGCCGATTTTTTCACCAATGCTGGCCAGTTTATCGTTTATCATGTCAGATATCTTAGCCCCATTCACCGAAACACTATTCAATTCCTCAGCACTTTTCACATTGTTTTCGATCGCCGCATCAGCAATACTTTGAGCAAATGCTACGAAATCTGCATTCTTACTTACAAAATCAGTTTCACAGCTTATGCAAATTGCAATACCAGTTTTTTGATCAGCAGTAGTTTGAGCAATTACCACACCTTCTTTTGCTTCACGGTCGCCACGCAGGGCAGCCACTTTCGCTCCTTTTTTACGCAACCAGTCAATCGCCTCTTCAAAATCGCCATTGGTTTCGGTTAATGCTTTGCGGCAATCCATCATTCCTGCACCGGTCATCTGCCGAAGCTTATTAATATCTGCCGCTGTTATTGTTATCGTTGACATATCAGACAATGAATAATTTAATTGTTAGAAATAAAATGAGAAATTGGCCTTATTAACTATCGGCCGCCACCGGGGCGCTTGCTGCCAGGAGCTATAGTACGCTTTCTTGGAGCGCCAGGTCCACCACTTCTACCACCACCGGGCCTATTTCCACCAGGACCGGGCCTGTTTCCGGGTCCCCGGCCGGTTCTTTCTTTATCGGTTCCTCCTGCATCGTCAATATCCAACCGTGGTCCGCGTTCCACTACTTCCTCTTCTGTTTCTTCTTCGGCTTTTTCGTTTTGACGTTCAGCCAATCCTTCTGCGATAGCAGCTGTGATATAATTGGTTATGATCGCAATTGATTTAGTAGCATCATCGTTAGCAGGAATCGCAAAATCCACTTTGTTAGGATCGCAATTCGTATCTACCATACCAAAAGTAGAAACACCAAGACGTTTTGCCTCGGAAAGAGCGATATGCTCATGCCCGATATCGATGATAAACAAGGCGGCTGGTACACGTCCCAATTGGGCGATACCGCCTAACACTTTTTCCATCTTTTCTTTATCGCGGCTCAGTGTTAGTCTTTCTTTTTTGGTAATGCTGTCAAAAGTGCCGTCGGTAAGCATTTTTTCAATGCTCTGCATTTTTTTCACACTTTTGCGAACCGTGTTAAAGTTGGTAAGCATACCACCCAGCCACCTTTCAGTGACATAAGGCATATTTACGCGTTTTGCACAATCCGTAACAATTTCTTTAGCCTGTTTCTTGGTCCCTACAAACATTATTTTTTTACCACTTTTGGCAATGTTTTTTAATGCAGCGGCAGTTTCCTGCAGGTTTTCAACTGTTTTATTAAGATCAATAATATGAATGCCTTTCTTCTCAGCAAAGATGTAAGGCAGCATCTTTGGATTCCACTTCTTACGCAGGTGACCAAAATGAACACCAGCTTCGAGGAGTTGTTGTTGAAGGGAAGTATTATTTTCCATTTATCTGATTTGAAAATTTGAAAATATGCGAATCTGAAAAATTTTGAAAATCTCCAATATTCCTTTGCAGGAAACAGGGATTTAACGTTTACTGAACTGGAAGCTCTTTCTTGCTTTTTTCTTACCGAACTTCTTGCGCTCAACACCCCTTGGATCACGCATAAGTAACCCGGCCGCTTTTAATGCAGGACGATAGTCGGGGCTTACTTCAAGCAAGGCCCGTGCAATGCCCAGCTTTGCAGCTTCTGCCTGTCCTTTTACACCACCACCCGTTGCATTAATTTTAACGTCGAATTTATCTAATGATTCAATGGTTTTTAAAGGCAATTCAACCTTATTCTGAAGATATACCAGAGAAAAATATTGTTTGTAGTCTTTATCGTTTACAATGATCTTGCCATCTCCCTTGGAGAGAAAAACACGGGTCACTGCTTCTTTACGACGACCAACGCCATTTTTTTGCTTTTCCATGTATTTTAAGCTTTAGGCTATTAGCGAAACCGCTATTAGCAGTTTTACTAATTTAAAATTTCAATTCTTTTGGTTGTTGTGCGATATGCGGATGCTGGGCACCTACGTACACAAATAATTTTTTATACATTTTGCGTCCTAAACGGTTTTTAGGCAGCATCCCTTTTATCGCCCTTTCTAAAACAACTTCAGGCCTGCGGCTGAGCAGGCTTCTTGCTGTTTCTTCTCTTTTACCACCAGGGTAGCCCGAAAAGTTGATGTAGGTTTTATCATCCAGCTTGGTACCGGTGAATTTTACCTTTTCGGCATTAATAATAACAACAAAATCTCCGCAATCAACATGGGGAGTGTAATAGGCTTTGTTTTTGCCACGCAGCACTGCTGCAATTCTGGCACTCATGCGACCAACGGTTTGATTGGTGCCGTCCACAACATACCAGTTACGTTGTACGGTAGCCTCGTTCGCATGTTTAGTAGTGAAATGTAGTTTACTCATTTATGATCTGTTTATCCTCCGTTCATATAAAACAAGAGGTTGGTACCGTCGCCATCCCTTCGGTTACCGGTTAAAAATTGGAGCGCAAAGGTAAGTCTGATCTGTGTTGATTTCCAAAATTTAACATGTCTTTTTTTAAAGGCAACTCTATAAAAGATTGATAATCAGTAAATTTTTTGAACTAATTTATTTCTTACCTTGAAAAGATGGACTTTTCTGCGCATCTTTTTTGATGATACCACAGGTTTTAGACAGGAATATCTTAAAAAAGTTGACTTTGCCCTGCGGGTTAGTCAAAGGATCAGGCGCTAAATGATAACAGAAAGAAAGGGATATGACTATTCAGGGAAAGATCATCCAGGTACTCATTTGATCGAATACACTTCCTGTATAATGGTAAGATGATCGCTATTTGTTTCGTGTGCCAAATCCGGATGAGTAGTGTGTTTAACCCAATAACTGGTTGCCGGACGGGTATCATTTTTTTTCAGCCATTCATACATCACGGAGATGTCTTCTTTAAGATCGGTATAACATTTGTCGGTGTGAATAATAACGGCCGGGTGTTCGTCCATTTCCAGTAGCCCAAGCGGCATCTTTACCGCATCCAACTCGCCTTCTACCACAACCCCCACCAGTATTTTTACAGTTGAGTCGCTTACCATTTCGTACTGACTTAAAAAATTACCGGGATACTTTATCATGCCCGGCGCTATTGATGCAATAATTTTTTCATGTAAGGCGGTAAGGCCATCCTTAATATTGTTAAATGCGATGGTATCCGATAAGATAACCATGTTATTTGCGGGTATTTCCTTCCGCTCAAAAGTTAATCCACCAAAAATATTACCGGGATGTTCTATATGGCTCTTGAATTGCACCATATTCTGTAGAAAAGAAGCTCTGAATTCAGAAGGATGGAAGAGAAGCCGGAATTTTTGTACGATATTCTTTTTGGCTACCAGCTTTTCAGACCATATGACCTGCGTATTCCAGCGATTTTTTGAAACAATCTTAATCTGTCCTTTCTTGGTATAGCCGTGTTGTTCATTTAAATCGTAATT